>NZ_JAJSPA010000011.1:0-99378 GCF_021282295.1 Halomonas sp. G15
GGCGTCGCTGCCGGCGGCATGCCCCGCGGCGGTGAGGGCCCAGCGCTCCCGGGTGCGGGCGGCAAGCGCACGGCCCTGGCGCAGCAGCACCGGCAGCGCCTGGTGCAGGGTGTCGCCCAGGGGGTGCTGGTAGTAGCGTGCGGTGAAGCGGCATAGCCACAGCCAGTCTTTCGGCAGCGGGGTGTCGTCCAGGCAGGCCAGCACCGGCTTGAGGTCGGATAGCGGCAGCTCGCCCCGGTCGCGGCACTCCACCACGATACCGACCACCTCGCGGCGTCCGAAGGACACCCTGACGCGCAGGCCCGGCTGCCAGCCACAAGCGGGTGCCTCGCGGGCCGGGCGATAGTCGAAGAGGCGGTGCAGCGGCGAGGGAATGGCGACGCGCAGCACGCGTGGCGCGGGCGATTCGGGCAATTGGCCTCCGGCGACGGGTCTGGTAGAATATTGCGCTCCCCGGCGCCTGGTCGGCGTTTCGGGGGTCCGGTGAGTTCCCATGATGGCTCGGCAACCGACAGCGCGTTGCGAGCCGGTGACAGACAACCGTATGCGGTGCCTGGCAACGGATCAGGTGGCGGCATACAGCGCAACGAGGCTCAAGATGAAACAAGGTATCCACCCCGAATACAAGGCGATCAAGGCGACCTGCTCCTGCGGTGCTGCTTTCGAGGTCGGCTCCACTGCCGGTCACGACCTGGAGCTGGACGTCTGCTCCCAGTGTCACCCCTTCTATACTGGCAAGCAGAAGCAGGCGACCACCGGTGGTCGCGTCGAGCGCTTCAACAAGCGCTTCGGCGCCGCGCTCAAGCGCTGATCGCGTTGCGGCACTACGCCGTGCGTGCCAAGAACCCGCCCACTGGGCGGGTTCTTGCGTATCTGGCCGGAACAATGTCGACAATGGTGCCCAATGAGCGCCGACCAGCCATCACGCATGGTGCTGTAAAGATATGGAAACTTTTTCTATACTCTGGATCACGACTTTACCCAAGCGGACACAAGCATGACTGACGCAAGACAGGCAGCGCTGGACTATCACGCCAAGCCCATTCCCGGGAAGCTCTCCATCGAGCTGACCAAGCCTACTGCCACCGCCAGGGATCTGGCTCTGGCCTACAGCCCCGGCGTGGCCGAGCCGGTACGCGAGATCGCCCGCGACCCCGAGAACGCCTATCGCTACACCGGCAAGGGCAACCTGGTGGCGGTGATCTCCGATGGCACCGCCATCCTCGGCCTGGGCAACCTGGGGCCGCTGGCCAGCAAGCCGGTCATGGAAGGCAAGGGTGTGCTGTTCAAACGCTTCGCCGGCATCAACTCCGTGGATATCGAGGTCAACGCCGAGAGTCCCCAGGCCTTCATCGATACCGTGGCGCGCATTGCCGATACCTGGGGTGGCATCAACCTCGAGGACATCAAGGCCCCGGAGTGCTTCGAGATCGAGCAGGCGCTCATCGAGCAGTGCAGCATCCCGGTGTTCCACGACGACCAGCACGGCACCGCCATCGTCACCACGGCAGGCACGCTCAACGCCCTGTCCATCGCCGGGAAGTCGGTCGAGGAGGCCAAGATCGTCTGCCTGGGCGCCGGCTCCGCCGCCATCGCCTGCATGAAGCTGCTGGTCAGCTGCGGCGCGCGTGCCGAGAATATCTACATGCTTGACCGCAAGGGGGTGATCCACACCGGGCGTGAGGATCTCAACCAGTACAAGGCGATGTTCGCCGTGGAGACCGACAAGCGTACCCTGGGCGACGCCATCGAGGGCGCCGACGTGTTCCTGGGCCTGTCCGGTCCCAACCTGCTCTCACCCGAGCAGCTCAAGAAGATGGCACCCAACCCGGTGGTGTTTGCCTGCTCCAACCCGGACCCGGAGATTCACCCGGAGCTCGCTCGCGAGACCCGCGATGATGTGATCATGGCGACCGGGCGTTCGGACTACCCCAACCAGGTCAACAACGTGTTGTGCTTCCCGTTCATCTTCCGCGGCGCGCTGGACGTGCGTGCCACGCGCATCAACGAGGAGATGAAGGTGGCCGCGGTGCACGCCCTCAAGGACCTGGCTCGGGAGCCGGTGCCCAGCGAGGTGCTCGAGGCCTACGAGATGGAGAGCATGAGCTTCGGTCGCGACTACATCATCCCCACCCCGGTCGATGTGCGCCTGCTTGACCGCGTGGCCTCCGCGGTGGCCCAGGCCGCCGTGGACTCCGGGGTGGCGCGCAAGCCCTACCCCTCCCACTATCCGCTCAAGACCGTCGACGACGTCTACGGCGGCTGACGCCGAGCGCCAAGCCAGCCGGATAGATAGAACGAGATCGGGGCCCAGCTGGGCCCCGATCTCGTTGTTGTGGTACTGCCTCCTTGGCGGGTCGCCCGCCTAGAAGATCGCCTCGTAGGTGCCGGTGCCCTGGGAGCCGCTGCGCTGTTCCACCTCGCGCTCCACGCGGCGCGGCTGGGTGCCGGGCAGGTGGTCGGGGTGGAAGATCTCGCTGATGCCCCCGCTCGACAGGCGCCTGCCGGTATCGGGGTCGATCTGGGCGGTGACCAGCTCTGCCGGCGGTTCGGGCATCGCCGGGGGCTGTCCCTCCAGGGCCTCGCCCATGAAGGTCATCCAGATCGGCAGGGCGGCGCTGGCGCCGTACTCGGCGGTGGTGGTGTTGTCATCCTTGCCCAGCCAGACCGTGGCCACCAGGTTGCTGTTGAAGCCGGCGAACCAGGTATCGCGCTGGCCGTTGGTGGTACCGGTCTTGCCGACGATATCCTCGCGGCCCAGCTCCAGGGCGCGGCGCCCGGTGCCGTTCTCGATCACGTCGCGCAGCATGTCGCGCAGGATATAGAGGTTGATGGGGTCTACCACCCGGGCGGCGACCGGATAGCTCCTGCCATCGAACGTCACCTGCTCCTGCCCCGGGGAGCAGGTGCGGCAGGCAACGGCGGGGCTGGCCTCTTCCACGACCGTCTCACCCTTGGCGACGCGCTCGACGAACCAGGGGGAGACCTTGAAGCCGCCGTTGGCCAGCACCGCATAGGCGTTGGTCATCTCCAATGGCGTCAGGCTGGCACTGCCCAGGGCCAGGGAGAGGCCGTTGGGCAGGCGCGCCTCCTCGAACCCGAAGCCCTCGAGGAAGCCGATGGTCTCGTTCAGGCCCACCTCGCGCAGCACGCGGATGGTGACCAGGTTGCGCGAGCGGGCCAGGGCGTTGCGCAGGCGCATGGGGCCCAGGAAGTCGCCGCTGGAGTTGACCGGGCGCCACAGCTCGTTGCTGCCGTCGTTGATCACCACCGGGGCATCGTTGACCACGCTGGCGGCTGTCATCGTGCCGCTCTCGAGTGCCGCCAGGTAGATGAAGGGCTTGAAGATGGAGCCCGACTGGCGCTGGGCCTGAACGGCGCGGTTGAACTTGCTGGCGTTGAAGTCGAAGCCGCCCTGCAGGGCGAGGATGGCACCGGTCTCGGGGTGCATCACCACCAGCGAGCCTTCGGCGTCGGGGCGCTGGGCCAGGCGCAGGCTGCCGTCCTCGCGCTCCATCACGCGCACCAGGTCGCCGCGGCCGGCGATATCGGCCGCCGAGCCGGGCTCCGGGCCGCGGTACTGGGCGTTGCGGAACTCACGGGCCCAGGAGAGGCCGTCCCACTCGATGGTGCGCAGCTCGCCGTCGCGCAGCAGTACGCGCATCTGGCGACCTTCGCTTTCCACCACGATGGCCGGGTGGAGCAGGCCGTAGCGCGGGGTGCGCTCGAGTACCTGGACCCAGTTGCTGACGTCGCCGTCGATGCCCTCGACCCGGGTCTCGCTGCGCTCGGCGGCGCGCCGCGCGGTCTCCAGCACCTCGGGGGATTCGTCGAGCTCCTCCTCGAGGCCGCTGCGCTCGGTGCGATCCTGCGCCTCGGCGAGGCTCTGGGGCACCTCCTCCTCCTCCGGGCCACGCCAGCCGTGGCGGGTATCATAGTTAATCAGGCCGCGGGCCAGGGCACGACGCGCCATGGGCTGGAGCTCGCTGTCCAGGGTGGTGGTGATGTTGTAGCCGCCGGTATAGGCCTCGCTCTCACCGAAACGGTCCACGGCATACTGGCGGGCCATCTCGGCGACATAGTCGGCATCCACCTCGGCCTGGGCCACGTGGCGCTCGGCGGTGATCGGCGCCTGCGCGGCCTCGTCGTAGGTAGCCTGGTCGATATACCCCAGATCGCGCATGCGGAACAGGATCCAGTTACGGCGGATCAGTGCACGCTCCGGGTTGGTCAGCGGGTTGAAGTTGGAGGGCGCCTTGGGCAGGCCGGCGATCATCGCCTTCTCGGCCAGGGTCAGTTCATCCAGCGGGCGGTCGTAGTAGATCTCGGCGGCGGCGGCGATGCCGTAGGCGCGATGGCCGAGGAAGATCTTGTTGACGTAGAGCTCGAGGATCTCCTCCTTGCTGAGTACCTGCTCCATCTGCAGGGCCAGCAGGATCTCGCGGATCTTGCGGGTGAAGGTGCGGTCCAGGGTCAGCAGGTAGTTGCGCGCCACCTGCATGGTGATGGTGGAGCCGCCGGACTGGATCTCGCCGCCGCTGGCGACCAGCTCGCCGGCCGCGCGCATCAGCCCCATGGGGTCGACGCCGCGATGTTCAAAGAATCTGTCATCCTCGGCGGCCAGCAGCGCCTGGATGAACTCCTCGGGGATCTCGGCATGATCGATCGGCAGGCGACGCTCCTCGCCGTACTCTCCGATCAGCTTGCCGTCGCGGGTATAGATGCGCAACGGTGAGTGCAGCTCGAAGTCCTGGAGCTGGCGCACGTCGGGCAGCCCGGGAGCGAAATAGAGGGCGGCGCCCACCACGCCGAGCCCGGCCGCGGCGATCAGCGAGACGGTGAGCCAGGCCAGGGAGAAGAGCAGGGTTCTGATAAACGTCATGAAGTGGCGGTGTCCATGCAGGGAACTGGAGCGGTTGTGAAGTGATGACGAGAGATCCGGTTGCGCGGCCATTATAGGAAGCCGGGGCGGGGGTCACCAGCGTTGACGGTGCAAGCCCAAGGTTTACCGTGTGACCATTGGCAAGATCATGTAACCTCATGCTACAGGATGGGAACAACAATCGAGACCTGCCGATATGTGTAAGGCGGGCACCATGACAAGGCGGGCAAGCCGCAAGACTCAGCAGGGGCAGGACCGAGATGCGATTGATGGCATCCAGCAAGGGACTGATCGGCGTCGACATCACCTCGGCCACGGTCAAGCTCGTGGAACTTCGGCGGGCTGGCGCCACTTATCAGGTGGAAAGCTATGCCGTCAGGCCGCTGCGCGAAGGCGCGGTGGTCGAACGGCGCATCCAGGATATGGGCGAGGTAGTAGATGCCCTTACCCGAGCCGTTCAGCAGGCAAAGCCACACACCCGCCAGGTGGTGGTATCGGTGCCCGCCAGTGCGGCGATCACCAAGACCCTCACGCTACCGGCGTCGCTCAGCGACGACGAGATCGAATCGCGCATCCAGCTCGATTCAGACAAGCACATTCCGTTTCCGTTCAGTGAGGTCGCCTTCGACTTCCAGCGCCTGGGGCTCAACGCCCGCTACGCCGACCAGCAGGATGTGCTGCTGGTGGCCTGCCGGCAGCAGGACGTCAGCCAGCTGACCGATGCCGTGATGCAGTCCGGCCTGACGCCGGCGGCGGTGGATGTCGAGACCTTCGCCATGGAGCGTGCCTTCACCGAGGTGCGCCACCAGCTGCCGGCGCTCAGCGGCGAGGAGGACTGTGTGGCGCTGGTGGATATCGGGGCGACCATGAACACCTTCCATGTGCTGCGCCAGGGCCGTGTGGTTTACAGCCGCGATACCGTGTTCGGCGGCCGCCAGCTCACCGAGGAGATCCGCAATCGCTATGGGCTGAGCTACGACGAGGCGGGCCTGGCCAAGAAGCGTGGCGGCCTGCCGGATGACTACCAGCGCAGTGTTCTCGACCCCTTCCTCGATACCCTGGTCCAGCAGGTGGGGCGCTCGCTACAGCTTTACTACACCGCCGGACGCAAGCAGGAGGTGCGTCACATGGTGCTGGCCGGTGGCTCCAGCGTGCTTCCCGGCCTGGCCGAGCGGCTGGCTCAGGAGAGCGGCCTGGAGGTCTCCATCGCCAACCCCCTGGCGCGCATGAAGGTCAACAACCGCATCGACGTGCAGACCCTCTCCGGCGACGCGCCGGCGATGCTCACGGCCTGCGGACTGGCAATGAGGGCGCGCCCATGACCATCGAGATCAACCTCCTGCCCTGGCGTGAGGAGCAGCGTGTCCGGCGCAGCAAGCGTTTCTATGTGGCCCTCGGGCTGGCGGCGCTGCTGGGCCTCGGCGGCGGCTACGGCATGACCTGGTACTACGAGCAGGAGGCCGAGGCCCAGCGCCAGCGGAATGCCCATATCGAGGCTCAGAGCCGCCAGCTTGACTCCGCCATTCGCGAGATCAGCGAGCTCGAGCAGATCCGCGAGCAGATGCTCGAGCAGGTGCGGGTCTTTACCGAGCTGCAGAACGGGCGCACCCAGACGGTACACGTGATGAGCGACCTCACCACCAGCCTCGAGGAGGGGGTGCACTACACCCAGCTCAATCGCCAGGGCGACAGCCTGCGCCTCTCCGGCAGGGCTGAAGATAATGGCCAGGTCTCCGACCAGTTGCGTCAATTGGCGGCGGCGGCCTCCTTTACCGAGCCGGTGCTCTCCGAGGTGGAGGCCGAGGGAGGCGGGGAGCGCAGGAGCTTCAGCCTCAGCATGAGTCAGCGCATGCCCGAAGCGCCCGCGGAGGCACCGCAAGGCGGGACCGAGGAGGAGGGGTCATGAGTCTCAATGCCGAGATGCGTCGCCTGCGTGATCTGGATTGGCGCGAACTGGATATCAAGGAGGCCGGGATCTGGCCCTGGTCACTGCAGCTGCTGCTCTGCCTGGTGCTGCTGGGCGTGACCTTCTTCGCCATGCACTGGTATCTGGCCGGTCCCGCCAAGGAACAGCTCGATCAGGTCAGGGCAGAAGAGCCGCGGCTGATCCGCGACTACCGCAGCAAGGCGGCCCAGGCCGCCAACCTCGAGGCCATGCGCGAGCAGATGGGCGTGCTCGAGGCACGCATGGACACGCTGCGCGAGATGCTGCCCAGCGGTGCCGAGATTCCGGCGCTGATCGACGACATCACCGAGACCGCCCTCGACAACCAGCTGACCATCGATTACATCCGTCTGCGCGGCACCGCGGCGCGGGAGCACTACGTCGAGCAGCCCTTCGATATCCAGGTGCGTGGCGACTATCACCGCATCGCGGCCTTCCTGGCTGGCGTGGCCGGGCTGCCGCGCATCGTCACCCTGCATGACATGACCCTGGCGCCGGAAGGCGGTGATGGTCAGAACCTGCGCCTCTCCATGCTGGCGCGCACCTACAGCTACCGCCAGCGCGAGGAGGGTGGCTCATGATGGTCTGGCAGAAATCGCTCCTTGTCGTGGCCGGCCTGGCGGTGATCGCCGGCTGTGCCGACCCACAGCTGACCAGCCTCGATCGCGACCTGGCCGATATCCGCAGCAACCCCGGTCCGACGCCCAACGTCGAGCTGCCGGAGATACCCGATTATGAGCCAGTGCCCTACGATGAGGCCGACCTGCGCAGCCCCTTCGTGCCGCGGCTGCCCGAGGCGGAGCAGCAGGCTCAGGGTTCCGTGGAGCTGGCGCCCGACCTGACCCGCCCGCGGGAGACGCTGGAGGCCTACAAGCTCAGTGAGCTGCGGCTGGTGGGTACCCTCACCGAGAGCGGTCAGCCCTCGGCACTGGTGCGCGCTCCGGACGGCCAGGTCCATCGGCTGCGGGTGGGCAACCATATGGGCAGCGACTTCGGCCGCATCGTCAGCATCACCTCGTCAACGGTGCAGCTGATCGAGGTAGTGCCGACCGGTCGCGGCGGCTGGGTCGAGCGCACCACGCGCCTCGAGCTCAATGGCCAGGGTGACGCCTGATAGACAGCCGGCAGAATCAGAAGCGATCAGCGGCCAGCGGCCGAGTAAACAGGCAAACAAGCGAACTAATAAGCGAACAGCACAGCAAGCTTACCGCCGTTCCCGGGGAGCGGCGTCAAGCGGGGGGAAGGGAACCATGCGATCACTCATCATCAAGCGTGCCGTGGCATTGCTCGCCATGCTGGCGGTGTCGGGAACTGCCCTGGCGGCCTCGACGCTCGAAGGCCTCGACTTTCGGCAGGGTGCCAGCGGCGAGCTCGAGGTCGATCTCGACTTCGCTGGACCGGTGCCCGAGGTGCGCGGCTACCGTATCGATGATCCGGCACGGCTGACCATCGACCTGATGGAGACCGACAACCGCCTCGATCGCCGCAGCTACTCCCTGGGCATCGGCGGCGTGCAGCAGGTCACCGCCCTGGAAGCCGGCTCACGTACCCGCCTGGTCTTCGACCTCGAGGGGCCGCTGCCCTACAACACTCGCGAGCAGGGCGACCGCCTGCGCCTGGCCATCGGCGGTGGCGCCGCCGATACCGGCGTGGCCGCCCGTGCCGCCAGCCCTTCCACCACCCCGACGGCCACCACCACGACAGCCGCCGCGTCGCCAGAGCCGGCGCCGCGACAGCCGGTCAGCAGCGGCCCCAGCGTCGAGGATATCGACTTCCGCCGCGGCAGCGACGGTGCCGGTCGACTGGTGGTCACCTTCGATCGCGCCGGCGTCGATGCCCGGGTCCGCGAGAGCGGCCGCAACCGCATCACCGCCGAACTGATGGACGTCGACCTGCCTACCTCGCTGGATCAGGTCTACGATGTCAGCGACTTCGGCACCCCACTGCAGCGGATCACCCCGAGAGTGGGGCGCAACGGCGTGACCCTCGACATCCAGGGCAGCGGCGACTATGCCATGGTCTCCACCCAGAGTGGTCGCCAGCTGACCATCGAGGCCCAGCCGGTGACGCGCCAGGAGCAGGAGCAGCGTGTCCGCGAGCAGTTCCCCTATACCGGCGAGCGCATCACCCTGAACTTCCAGGATATCGAGGTGCGTTCGGTGCTGGCGATCATCGCCGACTTTACCGGCCTCAACCTGGTGGCCAGCGACAGCGTGCAGGGTCGCGTGACCCTGAACCTCGAGGATGTGCCCTGGGACCAGGCGCTGGACCTGGTGCTCAAGAGCCACGGCCTCTCCAGCCGGCAGGACGGTAATGTCATCGTGGTTGCCCCCGCCGCCGAGCTGGCCCAGCGGGAACAGCTCGAGCTGCAGACCCGCGAGCAGCTCGAGACCCTGGCACCGCTGGAGACCGAATATATTCAGGTCAAGTATGCCAAGGCACCAGATATTGCCGCTCTGCTCAAGGGGAGTGGAGAGAATGCTTTCGGCCTGATGACCGAGCGCGGCAAGGTGGCGGTGGACCCGCGCACCAATACCCTGCTGATCCAGGATACCGCCGACCAGATTGACATGATTCTATCGACTCTTGATCGATTGGATGTGGCGGTTCGTCAGGTTCAAATTGAGGCGCGTATCGTGATCGCTAGTGATACGGCTTCCCGTGAGCTTGGTGTTAACTGGAGTGCTTCGAGCACTAGAGGATTTCAGCCGGATGGTGATGGTACATTCAGCGGTCGTGATATTAACGACCAAGGCTTGAACCGTGCTATGGGCGGGCTGGCAGTAGACTTTGGCTCAGGCAGCTCAGCCACTGGCGTCACTTTTGGCTATCTTGCAGGTGACATTCTGCTAGACCTCGAGTTGCGCGCCCTAGAGAGTGATGACAAGAGTTATACTATTTCCCAGCCGCGTGTCATAACAGCTAACCAGAGTACGGCTACTATTAGTCAAGGTACTAATATCCCCTACACTTCAGTGTCTGAGCAGGGTGCTGATCCCGATGTTGAATTTATTGAAGCAGTTCTCTCTCTTGAAGTGACGCCACAGATAACTCCTGATGACAGGATTATCATGAATCTTGTCATCAATAATGATGAGCCTGGTGACGTGGCAGAAAACGGTGAAAGAGAGATAAATACTAACTCAATTGAAACGCAAGTGCTTGCGGACAACGGTCAGACCGTGGTGCTGGGGGGTATCCTCAAGACCATCGAGGAGAGCCGAGAAGGGAAGACGCCGTTCCTTGGAGATTTGCCGGTGATCGGGAATCTGTTTAAATATAGCTCTGTGCGTAATGAGAAGGCTGAACTGCTGGTGTTCATTACCCCACGAATCCTCGACGACGGTGTGGCCCTTCGCTGATGCTGGCACTACCCAACCTGATACTGATCGGCCCCATGGGGGCCGGCAAGAGCACCATCGGCCGCCTCCTGGCGGCCGAGCTTTCTCGTGACTTCCTGGATACCGACCATGAGATCCAGGCGCGCTGCGGCGCCGATATCCCCTGGATCTTCGACGTGGAGGGCGAGGCGGGCTTCCGCGACCGCGAGACCCAGATGATCGACGAGCTGACCCGCCGCGAGGGCGTGGTGATCGCCACCGGCGGCGGCGCCGTGCTGCGCGAGGAGAATCGCCGCATGCTGCGCGACCGGGGCACCGTCATCTACCTCTACACCACCGTGGAGCAGCAGCTCAAGCGTACCGCCAAGGACCGCAACCGGCCGCTGCTGCAACGCCCCGACAAGGAGGCGGTGCTGCGCGAGATGTTCGGCGTGCGTGACCCGCTCTACCGTGCCACCGCCGACCTCACGGTGCGCACCGATCGCCGCGGCCCGCGTGCGGTGGTCAACGATATCGTCCGCCGCGTGACGCGGCTGGTCGACCCCCTGCAAGCCAAGGCCTGAACCATGACCCAGACCCTCTCCGGCCCGCACACCCTCGAGGTGGCGCTGGGCGACCGCAGCTATCCCATCCATATCGGCCCCGGCCTGCTCCGTGAGCCTGGTGTCCTGGCGCCCTGGCTGGCCGGTCGCCAGGTGATGATCGTCACCAACGAGACGGTGGCGCCGCTCTACCTTGCCCAATGCCGCAGCGCCCTGCCGGCCGACGCCGAAGTGCGCGAGCTGGTGCTGCCCGACGGCGAGGCCACCAAGAACCTCGCGCATGTCTCGCGCATCTGGGATGCCCTGCTCGAGGCGGGTTTCAATCGCCGCTGCACCCTGGTGGCCCTGGGCGGCGGGGTGATCGGTGACATGGTGGGCTTCGCCGCCGCCTGCTACCAGCGCGGCGTGGCCTTCATCCAGGTGCCCACCACCCTGCTGGCCCAGGTGGACTCCTCGGTGGGCGGCAAGACCGGGGTCAACCATCCGCTGGGCAAGAACATGATCGGCGCCTTCTGGCAGCCCCGGGCGGTGCTGATCGACACCGATACCCTGGCCACACTGCCGCCCCGTGAGCTCTCGGCCGGTCTGGCTGAGGTGATCAAGTACGGCCTGATTCGCGATGTCGACTTCCTCGCCTGGCTGGAGCAGGCACTGCCCGCGCTGCGCGACCTGGCACCCGCGGCCCTGGCTCATGCCATCCAGCGCAGCTGTGCGCTCAAGGCGGAGATCGTCGCCGAGGATGAGACCGAGCAGGGCGTGCGTGCGCTGCTCAACCTGGGCCACACCTTCGGCCACGCCATCGAGGCGCATCAGGGCTATGGCAACTGGCTGCATGGTGAGGCCGTGGGCACCGGCATGCTGATGGCCGCCGAGCTCTCGGCGCGCCTGGGCTGGCTCACCACGGATGACGTTGAGCGGGTACGGGCCATCCTGCGGGCCGCGGGCCTGCCGCTGGAGGCCCCGGCCGAGATGGGTGTCGACGATTTCCTGTCGCGCATGCGCCTCGACAAGAAGAACGTCGACAGCCGCCTGCGCCTGGTGCTGCTGCACGCCCTGGGCGATGCCTGCGTGGATGACGCCACGCCCGAGGTGACCCTGGCGACGCTGCTGGAGCAGTTCCCCCGCGGCTGAGCCAGCCTCCTTCCCCCTCACCCTGTTCTTTCCTGATCAAAGTCACGCCCGCGCCATCCCGGTGCGGGCGTTGCTCGTCTATGCTGCGGTGAGCGGCGCCGAAAGCCGACAGGAATCGATCGATTGGAATGGCTTATGCGCTATCGGCATGGGGAAATCCGCCGTTATCAGACTAAAGTCTAGTGCCTTTTCCTAATTCGTTAAACCTGCGTTTATGGTGATTGCAAGTCGTTGACTGGCGGGATTTTTTGTCCTGGGGGGTGGTTGGCAACTGTCGGATTTATCGACGTTTTTACAGAAGGGGAGGGCGCGATCCCGTTGCGCTGCAGCGCGGCCGCTGGCTATGCTGGTCGCTCTTTTGCCATGCAGGCCGGCGCGGGGATTGCGCCATCTCGGTGAAATAAAAAACCTTAAAAAATATCACGAGAATCCTGCCAATAAAACCACTTTCTCGAGGCGCGCCAATGAACAGAGGTCTTCATCAGCCCGGCGAGTTCCGCGACAACTGCGGGTTCGGCCTGATCGCTCACATGGAGGGCCGCGCCAGCCACGAGCTGCTGCGCACCGCCATCGAATCCCTGACCTGCATGACCCACCGCGGCGGCATCGCCGCCGACGGCAAGACCGGTGACGGCTGCGGCCTGCTGCTGCAGCTGCCGGATGCCTTTATGCGCCAGGTTGCACAGGAAGCCCTCAAGGTCGAGCTGGGCGAGCGCTACGCGGTGGGGGCGGTGTTCCTGCCCGATGACGATGCTCGAGCCGCCCACGCCGCGGAGGTGCTCGAGGGGGAGCTGCGCGCCCGTGGCCTGGTGATTCGTGGCTGGCGCGAGGTGCCGCTGGACTCCTCGGTGTGCGGCCCCATGGCGCTCGAGTGCCTGCCGCGCATCCGTCATCTGTTCGTGGAGCCGGGCAAGAACGGCAGCCCCGAGACCTTCGAGGTCGACCTCTTCATGGCCCGTCGCCTCGCCGAGCAGGCGCTGCGCGACGAGCAGGAGTTCTACGTCTGCTCGCTATCCGAGAAGGTGCTCTCCTACAAGGGCCTGGTGATGCCGGTGGACCTGCCGGCCTTCTACCACGACCTCGGCGACGAGCGCCTGGAGACCGCCATCTGCGTCTTCCACCAGCGCTTCTCCACCAACACCGCGCCGCGCTGGCCGCTGGCCCAGCCGTTCCGGCTGCTGGCCCACAACGGCGAGATCAACACCATCGAGGCCAACCGCGGCTGGGCCAACTCGCGCAAGGAGAACTTCACCTGCGAGCGACTGCCCGACATCGCCGAGCTCGACGAGATCGTCAACACCGTGGGCTCCGACTCCTCGAGCATGGACAACATGCTCGAGGTGCTGCTGATGGGCGGCATGGAGCTGCACCGCGCGGTGCGCATGATGGTGCCGCCGGCCTGGCAGAACGTCGAGCTGATGGATGCAGAGCTGCGCGCCTTCTACGAGTACAACTCCATGCACGTGGAGCCCTGGGATGGCCCCGCCGGGGTGGTCATGACCGATGGCCGCCAGGCGCTGTGCATGCTCGACCGCAACGGCCTGCGCCCGGCACGCTGGGTGATCACCAAGAACGGCTTCATCACCCTCGCCTCGGAGATCGGCACCTACGGCTACCGGCCCGAGGACGTGGTGGCCAAGGGCCGCGTGGGGCCGGGTCAGGTGCTCGCCGTGGATACCGAGACCGGCGAGGTGCTGCACACCGACGATATCGATGCCCGCCTCAAGTCGGCCTACCCCTACAAGCGCTGGCTCAAGCAGGAGGCGCAGTACCTGGAGTCGGCGCTCACCGAGCTTGCCAGCTTCCATAACATGGACGCCGACGCCCTGGCGGTGGCCCAGAAGATGTTCCAGGTCAGCTTCGAGGAGCGTGACCTGCTGCTGCGCCCGCTGGGCGAGAGCGGCCAGGAGGCGGTGGGCTCCATGGGTGACGACACCCCCATGGCAGTGCTCTCCGCCAAGCCGCGCGTGCTCAGCGACTACTTCCGCCAGAAGTTCGCCCAGGTCACCAATCCGGCCATCGACCCGCTGCGCGAGGCGATCGTGATGTCGCTGGAGACCTGCATCGGCGCCGAGCGTAACGTCTTCAAGGCGACCCCGGAGCATGCCCACCGCATCATCCTGACCACGCCGATCCTCTCGCCGCGCAAGTTCACCGCCCTGGTGGAGCAGGAGGATCCGGCCTACGCCAGCCACCGGCTGCGCATGGCCTACGACCCCGAAAAGCATGGCCTGCAGGCGGCCCTGCGCGAGCTCTGTCGCGAGGCCGAGCAGGCGGTGCAGGCGGGCAAGGTGATCCTGGTGCTCTCCGACGCCGACCTCGAGAAGGGCGAGCTGCCGATCCACGCGGCCCTGGCGGTGGGCGCCGTGCACCACCACCTGGGCCGGCTGGCGCTGCGCCCGCGCTGCAACATCGTGGTGGAGACCGGCTACGCCCGCGACGCCCACCAGATGGCGGTGCTGTTCGGCGTCGGCGCCACCGCGGTCTTCCCGTGGCTCGCCTATCAGGTGATGGCCGACATGCACCGCACCGGCGAGCTGGTCGGCAACCCCGCCGATGCCCGCGAGAACTATCGCAAGGGGCTGCAGAAGGGGCTGTTCAAGATCCTCTCCAAGATGGGCATCTCGACGCTGGCCTCCTACCGCGGCTCCATGCTCTTCGAGGCGGTGGGCCTCGACGACGAGGTGATGGCGCTGTGCTTCCCGGGAATGGCCTCGCGCATCCAGGGCAGCGGCTTCGCCGAGCTCCAGCTGCAGCAGGAGCTGCTCGCCCGCGACGCCTGGATCCCGCGCAAGGGCATCAGCCAGGGCGGCCTGTTCAGGTACGTGCACGGCCACGAGTACCACGCCTTCAACCCCGACGTGGTCAAGTCCCTGCAGGAGGCGGTGCAGGAGGGCAGCTACGCCAAGTGGAAGCGCTTCGCGGCGCTGGTCAACGAGCGTGACCCCGCCACCCTTCGCGACCTGCTGCGCCTCAAGCCGGCCGCCGAGCCCTTGCCCCTCGAGGAGGTGGAGCCGGTAGAGGAACTGCTGCCGCGCTTCGACAGTGCCGGCATGTCGCTGGGCGCGCTGTCGCCGGAGGCCCATGAGGCGCTGGCCCAGGCCATGAACGAGTCCGGCGGGCGCTCCAACTCAGGCGAGGGCGGCGAGGATCCGGCCCGCTACGGCACCATCCGCTCCTCCAAGATCAAGCAGATCGCCTCGGGGCGCTTCGGCGTCACCCCGGCCTACCTGGTCAACGCCGAGGTGCTGCAGATCAAGGTGGCCCAGGGCGCCAAGCCCGGCGAGGGCGGCCAGCTGCCCGGCGGCAAGGTCAACGAGCTGATCGCCCGGCTGCGCTACGCGGTGCCCGGCGTGACGCTGATCTCGCCGCCGCCGCATCACGACATCTACTCCATCGAGGACCTGGCGCAGCTGATCTTCGACCTCAAGCAGGTCAACCCGGACGCCCAGGTCTCGGTGAAGCTGGTGTCCGAGCCCGGCATCGGCACCATCGCCACCGGCGTGGCCAAGGCCTACGCCGACCTGATCACCGTCTCCGGCTACGACGGCGGCACCGCGGCTAGCCCCATCACCTCCGTCAAGCACGCCGGCTCTCCTTGGGAGCTGGGCCTGCCCGAGGTGCATCAGGCGCTGCGCATCAACGGCCTGCGCGACAAGATCCGCCTGCAGACCGACGGCGGCCTCAAGACCGGCCTCGACGTGGTCAAGGCGGCGATCCTCGGCGCCGAGAGCTTCGGCTTCGGCACCGCGCCCATGGTGGCGCTGGGCTGCAAGTACCTGCGCATCTGCCACCTCAACAACTGCGCCACCGGAGTGGCCACCCAGGATGATTATCTTCGTGGCGAGCACTTCCGCGGCACCGTGGACATGGTCAAGCACTACTTCCGCTTCATCGCCGAGGAGGTGCGCGAGCTGATGGCGATGCTCGGCGTGCGCCAGCTGACCGACCTGATTGGCCGCACCGACCTGCTCGAGGCGATCGAGGGGGTGACCGCCTCCCAGCGCAAGCTGGACCTCACCCCGCTGCTCGGCAACGACCACGTGCCGGTGGACGCCCCGCAGTTCTGCCAGGTGAGCCGCAACGTGCCCCATGACCCGGGCGCCAAGAACCAGGAGGTGCTGGAGGCACTCAAGGAGGCCATCGAGCAGAAGAGCGGCGGCGAGTTCGCCTTCACCATCACCAACTGCGACCGCTCCGTGGGCGCGTTGACCTCCGGCGCCATCGCCAAGCGCTACGGCGAGGCGGGCCTCGAGGATGCCCCGGTCACCGCCCGCTTCACCGGCGTGGCCGGCCAGAGCTTCGGGGTGTGGAACGCCCGCGGCCTGCACCTCTACCTGGAGGGCGACGCCAACGACTATGTCGGCAAGGGCATGAACGGCGGCAAGGTAGTGATCACGCCGCCGAAGGGCAGCCGCTTCGAGAGCCACCGCACGGCGATCGTCGGCAACACCTGCCTGTATGGCGCCACCGGCGGCAAGCTCTTTGCCGCGGGCACCGCCGGCGAGCGCTTCGGGGTGCGCAACTCCGGCGCCCACGCGGTGATCGAGGGTGCCGGCGACCACTGCTGCGAGTACATGACCGGCGGCCTGGTGGCCGTGCTCGGCGAGACCGGGGTCAACTTCGGGGCGGGCATGACCGGTGGCTTCGCCTACGTGCTCGACGAGGACCGCTCCTTCGTCGACAAGTACAACCACGAGCTGGTGGAGATCCACCGTGTGAATACCGAGACCATGGAAGCCCATCGCCGCCATCTGCGCGAGATCATCGAGGAGTTCGTCGCCGAGACCGACTCGGCCCGCGGCCACGCCATCCTCGAGGACTTCAGCGACTTCACCCGCCACTTCTGGCTGGTGAAGCCCAAGGCGGCGAGCCTGAACAGCCTGCTGGCCCAGTCCCGGCGACAGCCGGAGTAGAGAGGCGGCGACAGCCGGAATAAGAGGCGGCGACAGCCGGAGTAGAGAGGCGGCTTCAGCAGGAACAAGAGCCGCAACCGGATCAGCCAACAGGCAGGCGCCCGCCCCGGTATCCCGGGGCCAGGCCGACAGGACTTCCAGGAGAGACAAGATGGCAAACCGTCTGAGCAACGACTTCCAGTTCATCGACGTGGGTCGCCAGGACCCCGAGAAACGCGACGCCCGCACCCGCTCGCGGGAGTTCGCCGAGATCTACGAGCCCTTCAAGCCCCAGGAGGCGGCCAGCCAGTCGCACCGCTGCCTGCACTGCGGCAACCCCTACTGCGAGTGGAAGTGCCCGGTGCACAACTACATTCCCAACTGGCTGCAGCTGGTCAGCGAGGGCAACATCCTCGAGGCGGTGGAGCTGTGTCACAAGACCAACTCGCTGCCCGAGGTGTGCGGACGGGTGTGTCCCCAGGACCGCCTCTGCGAGGGTGCCTGCACCCTCAATGACGGCTTCGGCGCCGTCACCATCGGCTCGGTGGAGAAGTACATCACCGATACCGCCTTCGCCATGGGCTGGCGCCCGGACATGTCCCAGGTGAGCTGGACCGACAGGCGGGTGGCGGTGGTCGGCGCCGGCCCGGCGGGGCTGGGCTGTGCCGATATCCTGGTGCGCAACGGCGTCAGGCCGGTGGTGTTCGACCGCAACCCCGAGATCGGCGGCCTGCTCACCTTCGGCATCCCCGAGTTCAAGCTCGAGAAGAATGTCATGGAGCGCCGTCGCGCGGTGTTCGAGGAGATGGGGGTGGAGTTCCGCCTCGGTGTCGAGATCGGCCGCGACATCACCTTCGACACCCTGCTCGAGGAGTACGACGCGGTGTTCCTGGGCATGGGCACCTACAAGTACATGGAGGGGGGCTTCCCCGGCGAGAGCCTGCCCGGCGTCTACAAGGCCCTCGACTTCCTGATCGCCAACGTCAACCACTGCCTGGGCTTCGAGAAGGACCCGGGCGAGTACATCTCCTTCGAGGGCCAGCGGGTGGTGGTGCTGGGCGGCGGCGACACCGCCATGGACTGCAACCGTACCTCGATCCGCCAGGGCGCCACCAGCGTCACCTGCGCCTACCGCCGCGACGAGGAGAACATGCCCGGCTCGCGCAAGGAGGTGGCCAACGCCCGCGAGGAGGGCGTGGAGTTCCTCTTCAATCGCCAGCCCGTCGCCGTGGTGGGCGAGGGCAAGGTCGAGGGGGTCAAGGTGGTGCGCACCCGCATGGGCGAGCCCGACGAGAACGGTCGCCGTCGCCCCGAGGTGGTGCCGGGCTCCGAAGAGGTGATTCCCGCCGATGCCGTGGTCATCGCCTTCGGCTTCCAGCCTGACCCGCCCGAGTGGTTCGCGACGGCGGGGGTCGAGGTCGACGAGCGCGACCGGGTCAAGGCCGCGGAGCAGAGCGAGTTCGCCTTCCAGACCAGCCACGAGAAGATCTTCGCCGGCGGCGACATGGTGCGAGGCTCCGACCTGGTTGTCACCGCCATCTACGAGGGGCGCCAGGCAGCCGAAGGCATCCTGGACTACCTGGGGGTGTAAGGCCTCGACGGTCCGAAGCCGCCGGTTTCTGTGGCTTTGGCCCCGCGGCTTTCCCGGGGGCAGGTCTACGAGGGGGCGCTGTGAACCCCTCCCTGGGCGCTACCGACGCCCTGCTTCGCTCTCGCGTCCCGCTACGCTTGCAGGTCCGGTGCTGGCCATCCATGGCCAGCCCGTTCGAAGCAGTGCTTCTCACCCCTGGCGTAGGACCCCCTCTACGACCTGCCCCCGGCGCCGCTTGCTCCATCACCCCTGTTAGCCTGCGGCGGGTCTATCATCCAGCTTGGCCGCTTGGCGCTGAAATTGAGCCATTCGTCGTATTCTGCTAGTCTGTCGTCCCATCCTGGCGCGGCTTCCTGCCGGGCCTACCGATCACGCTTCGACAGGTTCCTCATGACACGATACATCTTCGTGACCGGCGGCGTTGTGTCCTCTCTCGGCAAGGGCATCGCGTCGGCCTCGCTGGCGGCTATTCTCGAGGCGCGCGGCCTCAAGGTCACCATGCTCAAGCTCGACCCGTACATCAACGTGGATCCGGGCACCATGAGCCCCTTCCAGCATGGCGAGGTGTTCGTCACCGAGGATGGCGCCGAGACCGATCTCGACCTCGGCCACTATGAGCGCTTCATCCGCACCAAGATGACCCAGGGCAACAACTTCACCACCGGGCGCGTCTACGAGCACGTGCTGCGCAAGGAGCGCCGCGGCGACTACCTGGGCGGTACCGTGCAGGTGATCCCGCATATCACCGACGAGATCAAGCGTCGGGTGTACGAGGGTGGCGAAGGCTTCGACGTGGCGCTGGTGGAAATCGGCGGCACCGTGGGCGACATCGAATCGCTGCCCTTCCTGGAGTCGATCCGTCAGATCCGCAGCGAGCTGGGGGCGAGCCGGGCGATCTTCATGCACCTGACCCTGGTGCCCTATATCAAGACCGCCGGCGAGACCAAGACCAAGCCGACCCAGCACAGCGTCAAGGAGCTGCGCTCCATCGGCATCCAGCCGGATATCCTGATCTGCCGCAGCGAGGTGGAGCTGGAGGAGAGCGAGCGGCGCAAGATTGCCCTCTTCACCAACGTGGAAGAGCGTGCGGTCATCCCGCTGCAGGACGCCGACACCATCTATCGCATCCCGCTGATGCTCCACGAGCAGGGCCTGGATGAGATCGTCTGCGACAAGCTGCGCCTGACGGCCGACGAAGCCGACCTCGGCGAGTGGGTGCACGTCCTGGATGCCAAGCTCAACCCGCTCAAGTCGATCAACATCGCCATGGTCGGCAAGTACATGGAGCTGCTCGACGCCTACAAGTCCCTCAACGAGGCGCTGATCCACGCAGGCATCCAGACCCGGGTGAAGGTCAACGTCGACTACATCGACTCCGAGGACATCGAGCGCCACGGTACCGAGCGCCTGGCCGGCAAGGACGCCATCCTGGTGCCCGGCGGCTTCGGCGAGCGCGGCGTGGAGGGCAAGATCGCCACCGCACGCTTCGCCCGCGAGAGCGGTATTCCATACCTCGGCATCTGTCTCGGCATGCAGGTGGCGGTGATCGAGTTCGCCCGCAATGTGGCCGGCTGGGCGGATGCCGACTCCACCGAGTTCACCCACGACACCCAGCATCCGGTGGTGGGCCTGATCACCGAGTGGTTGAGCCCCGAGGGCAAGATCGAGCTGCGCGATGCGGCCTCGGATCTCGGCGGCACCATGCGCCTGGGCGGCCAGGTGTGCCAGCTCAAGGCCGGCAGCAAGGCCCGCGAGGCCTATGGCGCCGACGAGATCGTCGAGCGCCATCGCCACCGCTTCGAGGTCAACGAGCAGTTCGTCGGCGAGCTCGAGCAGGCCGGCCTGGTGGTCTCCGGCAAGAGCGTCGACAACTCTCTGGTGGAGGTGGTCGAGCTGCCCGACCACCCCTGGTACGTGGCCTGCCAGTTCCATCCGGAGTTCACCTCCACGCCCCGCGATGGCCATCCGCTGTTCACCGGCTTCGTCAACGCGGCGCTGGAGCACAAGGCGGCGCGCACCCGCGCCCAGTCCTCTCACCAGGAGTGAAGTGGATGAGCATGCCCGAGAGAACCCTCGAGATTGCCGGCCTGAAGGCCGGCAATTCGTTGCCGCTGATGCTGTTCGGCGGCATGAACGTGCTGGAGTCCCGCGAGATGGCCCTGGAAGTGGCCGAGGCCTATGTCGAGGTCACCGGCAGGCTCGGGATGCCCTACGTGTTCAAGGCCAGCTTCGACAAGGCCAACCGCAGCTCCATCCACTCCTTCCGCGGCCCCGGTATGGAAAAGGGGCTCGAGATCCTGGCCGAGGTGAAAGAGCGCTTCGGCGTGCCGATCATCACCGATGTCCATGAGCCCTGGCAGGCTGAACCGGTGGCCGAGGTAGCCGACGTGATCCAGTTGCCGGCCTTCCTGGCGCGCCAGACCGACCTCGTCGTGGCCATGGCGAGGACCGGCGCGGTAATCAATATCAAGAAGCCGCAGTTCCTGGCGCCCCACGAGATGCGTCATATCGTGCGCAAGTGCGAGGAGGCCGGCAACGACCGGGTGATCCTCTGCGAGCGGGGTTCCAGCTTCGGTTACAACAACCTGGTGGTCGACATGCTCGGCTTCGGCGAGATGAAGGCGACCGGCTTGCCGGTTTTCTTCGATGTGACCCACTCGCTGCAGCGTCCCGGCGGGCGCGCCGACAGCGCCGATGGTCGCCGCGCCCAGGTGGCGGAACTGGCCCGGGCGGGTGTTGCCGTGGGGCTGGCGGGGCTGTTCCTGGAGGCCCACCCCGACCCCGACAACGCCAAGTGCGATGGGCCCTGCGCCCTGCCGCTGGATCGACTCGAGCCCTTCCTGGCACAGCTCAAGGCCCTCGATGACCTGGTGAAGGGCTTCGCGCCGCTCGAGATCCAATAACATCCCAACGCTGACACCACAGAGGAAGACTCGCATGACCAAGATCGTCGATATCCGTGCCCTCGAGGTACTCGATTCCCGCGGCAATCCCACCGTCCAGGCCGAAGTGCGCCTGGAGAGCGGTGCCGTGGGCGTGGCCTGTGCCCCCAGCGGTGCCTCCACCGGCTCCCGCGAGGCGCTCGAGCTGCGCGACGGTGACAAGGCTCGCTACCTGGGCAAAGGCGTGCTGAAGGCGGTGGCGGCCGTCAATGGTCCCATCCGCGAGACGCTCGTCGGCATGGATGCCCGTGACCAGCGCGGCCTCGATGATGCCATGCTGGCCCTCGACGACACCGACAACAAGGCCAAGCTTGGCGCCAACGCCATCCTGGCGGTGTCACTGGCCGCCGCCAAGGCCGCGGCCAACGCCAAGGGCGTGCCGCTCTATGCCCATATCGCCGAGCTCTACGGTCAGCCGGGGCAGTACAGCATGCCGGTGCCGATGATGAACATCCTCAACGGCGGCGAGCATGCCGACAACAACGTCGATATCCAGGAGTTCATGGTCCAGCCGGTGGGCGCGCCCAACTTCCGCGAAGGCCTGCGCATGGGCGCCGAGATCTTCCACGCCCTGAAGAAGGTGCTCTCCGCCAAGGGGCTCTCCACCTCGGTGGGCGATGAGGGCGGCTTCGCGCCGAACCTGGCCTCCAACGCCGAGGCGCTGGCGGTGATCCAGCAGGCGGTGGAAGACGCCGGCTACGCGCTGGGCAGCGACGTGACCCTGGCTCTGGACTGCGCCTCCTCGGAGTTCTTCAAGGATGGCCAGTACGACCTCGCCGGCGAGGGCAAGCAGTATGACGCCGCGGGTTTTGCCGACTACCTGGCCGGCCTGTGTGACCAGTACCCCATTGTCTCCATCGAGGACGGCATGGACGAGTCGGACTGGGAGGGCTGGAAGGCGCTGACCGACAAGCTGGGTGACAAGGTACAGCTGGTGGGCGACGATCTCTTCGTGACCAACACCAGGATCCTCAAGCGCGGCATCGACGAGCAGATCGGCAACTCCATCCTGATCAAGTTCAACCAGATCGGTTCGCTCTCCGAGACCCTGGACGCCATTCGCATGGCCCAGGACGCCGGCTTCACCGCGGTGATCTCCCACCGCAGTGGCGAGACCGAGGACACCACCATCGCCGACCTGGCCGTGGGCACCTGTGCCGGGCAGATCAAGACCGGCTCGCTGTGCCGCTCCGATCGCGTGGCCAAGTACAATCGCCTGCTGGTCATCGAGGACGAGCTGGGGGGCGACGTGGCCTACCCGGGCTTGTCGGCCATTAAGGGGCAGTAACCTCGTGTAGGAAATCGCCTACATCTCGTGTAGGTGATGTCAGACATGACGGCGAAGAGGTCGGTACCATATGGTGCCGACCTTATTTTTATCTGTTTGAAATAAAAGAATTATTACCGTATGGGCGGTGCCCGTAAGGTGGCGTCTGTCGACACTGGCGCTGGCTCGCAGGGTGCTTGTTCCTGCGCCAGTCTCTGCCAGAATGCGAAGCGGGACGAGGGGGCATGGAACAGTGCCTCCGGCAGGATGCAACGGGATGCTGAGTGATGCGCCAGGTGCGGCAGGAGGCCGCTTCCGGGCAGGGAGGTCATCACGGGAGTCAGGGTGGAAGGAGCTGCCCATGGAATCGCTTGGAGCGGGCGGCCCCTGGGCCGCCTTTTTTCCTGCAGGGTGTTCTCCTTTCTTCTGCCCAGTGGTAGGGTAGAAGCGACAGCGCCGACCGTCGTGAGACGGTCGGCGCTATCGTTTGTGAGTCCGTGGCGGCTGTGAAGTGGGCTCAGCGTTCCAGCTGCTCGAGCTTGCCCGGCTTGCCATCCCACTCCTCGGCGTCGGGCAGTGGGTCCTTCTTCTCGCTGATATTTGGCCATACCTCGGCCAGTTCGGCGTTTATCTCGATGAACGGCTCCTGGCCGTCAGGCAGCTCATCCTCCGAGAAGATCGCCTCGGCGGGACACTCCGGCTCGCACAGGGCGCAGTCGATGCACTCGTCGGGGTGGATCACCAGGAAGTTGGGCCCCTCGTAGAAGCAGTCCACCGGACACACCTCGACACAGTCGGTGTACTTGCACTTGATGCAGTTCTCGGTGACGACGAATGTCATGCCGCTCTTCCCTCCCTCATGGCCCGGTTCGCTGCCGTGGCGGATCCCGACCGATGTGAATAGTAAAAGGTAATAAAAACCAGCTTCCTTATTCTAAGAAGCCAGGGTATTCGTCCATTCTAGTCGCCGCCGCCAGGCCGCCGCAAGCAAGCGGCTGCAAGATAGTGTCGCCCGGCACGAAGCGAGGAGCGCCGGGAGCTGGCCGAAAGGGAGATCCTACGCCAGGGGTGAGGAGCGCTGCTCCGAACGGGCTGGCCATGGATGGCCAGCACCGGACCTGCAAGCGGAGCGGGACGCGGGAGCGAAGCAGGGCGTCGGTAGCGCCCAAGGATGGGTTCACAGCGCCTCCCTGCAGGCCTGCCCCCGGGTCAGCCCGAGCGATGCTGGCAGCGGCGACATACATTGTCGGATTCAAAGCGTTTCCCGCCAACGATAGAGCAGCTCCAGCGCCTGGCGCGGGGTCAGGTCGTCGAGGCCGAGTCCGCCGAGCTCCTCCACCAGCGGGTGCGGCGTGCTGGCAAAGAGGTCGTTCTGCAGCGGTGCCGCCACTGCATCGCCATCGCTGCGCGCCGGGCGGCTGCCCTGGTCGACCTCCTGCTGTTCCAGCTGGGCGAGCTTCTCCCGGGCTCGGGCGATCACTCCCTGGGGTACGCCGGCGAGCTGCGCCACCTGCAGGCCGTAGCTCTGGCTGGCTGGACCCTCCTCCACCCGGTGCATGAAGACGATGCCGTCCCTGTGTTCCGCCGCGGTGAGGTGAACGTTGGCCACCCCCTCGGCCTGCTCGGGCAGGGCCGTCATCTCGAAGTAGTGGGTGGCGAACAGCGTGAAGGCGCGGGTGCGGGTCAGGTGCTCGGCGCTGGCCCAGGCCAGCGACAGGCCATCGAAGGTGCTGGTGCCGCGGCCGATCTCGTCCATCAGCACCAGGCTTTCGTCGGTGGCGTTGTGCAGGATGCTGGCGGTCTCGGTCATCTCCACCATGAAGGTGGAGCGTCCGCCGGCCAGGTCGTCCGAGGAGCCGATGCGGGTAAAGATACGGTCCACCGGGCCGATCTCCGCTTCGTCTGCCGGCACGAAGCTGCCGGTGTGGGCGAGCAGCACGATCAGCGCGGCCTGGCGCATGTAGGTGGACTTGCCGCCCATGTTGGGGCCGGTGATCACCAGCATGCGGCGGTCGTCGCCCATCATCAGGTCGTTGGGCACGAAGGGAGCGTCGGAGACTCGCTCCACCACCGGGTGGCGACCGCCGCGGATGGCGATGCCCGGGGTATCGGCCAGGTGCGGGCGCACGAACTCCAGGGCGCGGGCGCGCTCGGCGAAGGCGCACAGCACGTCCAGGGCCGCCAGTGCCCGAGCGCTGGCCTGGAGGGCGTCGAGCTCGGCGTTGAGGGTGTCGAGCAGTCCCTCATAGAGCAGCTTCTCCCGGGCGAGTGCCCGGGACTTCGCCGACAGCGCCTTGTCCTCGAACTCCTTGAGCTCGGGGATGATGAAGCGCTCGGCGTTCTTCAGGGTCTGGCGGCGGATATAGTCCGCCGGGGCCTCCTTGGCCTGGGCGCGGGGGATCTCGATATAGTAGCCGTGGACCCGGTTGTAGCCGACCTTGAGGCCGGGCAGGCCGGTGCGTTCCCGCTCCCGGGTCTCCAGCCTCACAAGGTAATCGCCGGCGTGCTCGGCCAGCCCGCGATGCTCGTCGAGCTCGGCATCGTAGCCCTCGGCGAGCACCCCGCCGTCGCGGATCACCACCGGCGGGTTCTCCACCAGGGCGCGGTTCAGGGTGTCGGCGAGCTCGGGGTAGGGGCGGACATGACGCTTCAGCTCGTCCAGGGTGGAGCCCTCGGGGTAGTCGGCGAGCCGGGCCTCGAGGTCGGGCAGGGCGTTGAAGGCGTCGCGCAGCCGGGCCAGGTCCCGTGGACGGGCACTGTAGAGGGCCACCCGGGCCAGGATGCGCTCCACGTCGCCGATCGCCTTGAGCGAGTCGCGCAGAACCTCGAAGCCGTCCGCCTCCAGCAGCAGTGTCACGGCGCTCTGGCGTGCCTGGATGCGCTCGCGGTCACGCAGCGGGCGGTTGAGCCAGCGCTTGAGCAGCCGCGAGCCCATGGCGGTGGCGGTGGTGTCGAGCACGCTGGCCAGGGTGTTGTCGCCGCTGCCACCGAGGTTGACGTCGATCTCCAGATTGCGACGGCTGGCAGCGTCGATGACCACCGCGTCGTCGCGGCTCTCCACGCCGATGGCGGTGACGTGGGGCAGGCGCGAGCGCTGGGTGTCCCGGGCATACTCGACGAGGACCCCGGCGGCGGTGATGGCGGCCTCCAGGTGGGCGCAGCCGAAGCCGCGCAGGTCCTGCACCTGGAACTGGTCGCAGAGCAGGCGGGTGGCGCTCTCCGGGTCGAACAGCCAGTCGCTCTGGCGGCGCAGACCGCGGCGCCCCTCCAGGGCCGGCGGCAGGGAGAGACTCTCGGCCACCAGCAGTTCGGCCGGGTCGAGGCGCTGGAGCTCGGCGAGCATCTCGCCTTCGCCCTCCACCTCCAGTACGCTGAAGCGACCGCTGGAGAGCTCCAGCCAGGCCAGGCCGATGCGCTCGCCGGCGGCATGCACGGCCACCAGCAGGTTGTCGCGGCGGGCATCCAGCAGGGCTTCGTCATACAGGGTGCCGGGGGTGACGATACGCACCACGCGGCGCTCCACCGGCCCCTTGCTGGTGGCGGGGTCGCCGATCTGTTCGCAGATCGCCACCGATTCGCCGGCGGCCACCAGGCGCGCCAGGTACCCCTCTGCGCTATGGTAGGGCACCCCGGCCATGGGGATCGGCTGCCCGGCGGACTGACCGCGCTGGGTCAGGGTGATGTCGAGCAGCGCCGCGGCGCGCCTGGCGTCATCGAAGAACAGCTCGTAGAAGTCGCCCATGCGATAGAAGAGCAGCACCTCCGGGTGCTCGCGCTTGATCTTCAGGTACTGGGCCATCATCGGCGTATGCTGGGCGCTGGCCTGGGACATGGCGATCTCTGGGCTCCTGGTCTCGTTGAGCGGTCGTCGGAGGCGCACGCGAATCGGCTGCGCCTGCATCCCCTCGGCAAAGGCAGTATTCTACGCAGATGGTCCTGCCTCGTCAGGCATGCCTTCGATCCACCGTGCAGGAGTCCTCACCATGCCCCACTCTGCCGCCAGCCTCGCCAACCTCGACCTGTCCACCCTGGCCGAGCGCCTGGGTCGCCTGTGCCGAGACCGAGGGGTGATCATCACCTGCGCCGAATCCTGTACCGGCGGCGGGGTGGCCAGCGCCATCACCTCGGTGGCCGGCAGCTCCGACTACTTCGAGACCGGCTACGTCACCTACTCCAACGCCGCCAAGACCCGCCTGCTGGGCGTGGAGGAGGCGTTGCTCGACGCGCATGGAGCGGTCAGCCCGGAGGTTGTCGAGGCCATGGTGCGTGGTGCCTGCCGCGACAGCGGTGGTGATCTCGGTGTGGCGATCAGCGGCGTGGCCGGACCGGGCGGTGGCAGCGCCGACAAGCCGGTGGGTACCGTGTGGCTGGCGTGGGGTGACGCCGAACACGCCGAGGCTGAGTGCCATCGCTATCCCGGCGATCGCCGGGCGGTGCGCGAGCAGGCGGTGCGCGAGGCGCTGGTCGGGCTGGTGCGACGTCTCGAGGCGCGCTGAGGTCGCCGCTCGCCCGGGAACAATTTTCGCTGGCCGAGCGCGCCATTTTTCTCCATACTACTGGTCAGTCATACAGTATCCAGAGACCCAGATTGAGGAGGCCCGTGATGGCTCAGGAAGACAATCGTTCCAAGGCGCTGGAAGCCGCTCTTTCCCAGATCGATCGCCAGTTCGGCAAGGGCACCGTGATGCGCCTGGGCGACGCCCCGCGCGTGGTGATGCCCTCTGTCTCCACTGGTTCGCTGGGCCTGGATATCGCGCTGGGCATCGGCGGCCTGCCGCTGGGCCGGGTGGTCGAGATCTTCGGCCCCGAGTCCTCGGGCAAGACCACCCTGACCCTGTCGGTGATCGCCCAGGCCCAGAAGCAGGGCAAGACCTGCGCCTTCATCGACGCCGAGCATGCCCTGGACCCGAGCTATGCCGAGAAGCTCGGCGTCAACCTGGATGACCTGCTGGTCTCCCAGCCCGACACCGGCGAGCAGGCCCTGGAGATCTGCGACATGCTGGTGCGCTCCGGCGGCGTCGACGTGATCATCATCGACTCGGTGGCGGCGCTGACCCCGCGGGCCGAGATCGAGGGCGAGATGGGCGACTCCCACGTCGGCCTGCAGGCGCGCCTGATGTCCCAGGCCCTGCGCAAGATCACCGGCAATATCAAGAACGCCAACTGCATGGTGGTGTTCATCAATCAGATCCGCATGAAGATCGGCGTGATGTTCGGTAGCCCCGAGACCACCACCGGTGGCAACGCCCTGAAGTTCTACTCCAGCGTGCGCCTGGATATCCGTCGCACCGGCTCGGTGAAGCAGGGCGACGAGGTGACCGGTAACGAAACCCGCGTCAAGGTGGTCAAGAACAAGGTCGCGCCGCCGTTCCGCCAGGCCGAGTTCCAGATCCTCTACGGCAAGGGGATCTACCATGCCGGCGAGGTGGTCGACCTGGGCGTGCAGTGCAAGCTGATCGACAAGGCGGGCGCCTGGTACAGCTATCAGGGCAACAAGATCGGCCAGGGCAAGGCTAATGCCGCCCAGTTCCTCGAGGACAACCCGGCAGTGATGGAGGAGATCGAGAGCCAGATCCGCGCCCAGCTGCTCGCCCCGGTGGAGCCGAAAAAGGAGGAGGCTGAGGAGGCCGTGCTGCCGGCTGGCGACGAGCAGGACGACGACCTGCTGTAAGCCATGCTGGAGCGAACCGCCAGCGACGCCACGCCCCGTGATGATGCCGTCCGGCTGCTGGCCCGGCGTGAGTACTCTCGCGCCGAGCTGGCCGAGCGCCTGGCGGCGAAGGGGCATGCCGACGACAGCATCGCCGAGTGTCTCGACGACCTCGCCGAGCAGGGACTGCAGTCCGACGCCCGCTTCGCCGAAAGTTTCCTGCGCTCGCGGATCTTCCGCGGCCAGGGGCCGGTGAAGATTCGCCTGGAGCTGGAACGGCGTGGCCTCGGTCGTGAGGAGGTCCAGGCCGCCTTCGCCGCGAGCGAACAGGCCGGCGAGGCCGACTGGCCAGGCCTGGCCTGTGCGGCGCTCGCGCGGCGTTTCACGGGCCCCGGCGACACCCCGCGCGAGCGCGCCCGTCGCGAGCGCTTCCTGGCAAGCCGCGGCTTCGACTTCGACCAGGTGCGCCACGCCCTGGCCCATGCCTGGGACTCCGCATCGGACTAGCCCCCTTCAGTCCCTTGACAACTGCGCTATAATGTCTCCCTTTGCGAACGCCCCGGGTGGCCCCCCGCGGCACTGCGATGCGCCATGTTCACGCGCCTCGTGGCGCCCGTCTCGAGCCAGCGTCGCCCGCCGGGTCCCCCGTTCATCGCCACGGATACCCCATGAAAAGCGCAGACATCAGACAGGCCTTTCTGAGTTACTTCGAGGAGCACGGCCACACCGTCGTGCCCTCCAGCTCCCTGGTTCCCGGCAACGACCCGACCCTGCTTTTCACCAATGCGGGCATGGTGCCCTTCAAGGACGTCTTCCTGGGTCGCGACCCGCGCCCCTATGTGCGTGCCGCCTCGGCCCAGCGCTGCGTGCGCGCCGGAGGCAAGCACAACGACCTCGACAACGTCGGCTATACTGCGCGTCACCACACCTTCTTCGAGATGCTGGGCAACTTCAGCTTCGGCGACTACTTCAAGCGCGATGCCATCCGCTTCGCCTGGGAGTTCCTCACCGGCACCCTGGGGCTGCCGAAGGAGAAGCTGTGGGTCACCGTGCACGTCAGCGACGACGAGGCCGAGCGCATCTGGAAGGAGGAGGTCGGCATCGACCCCGAGCGCTTCTCGAAGCTCGACGAGGACAACTTCTGGCAGATGGGCGACACCGGACCCTGCGGGCCGAGTTCCGAGATCTTCTATGACCACGGTCCCGAGGTGTGGGGTGGCCCGCCCGGGAGCCCCGAGGAGGACGGCGACCGCTACATCGAAATCTGGAACCTGGTGTTCATGCAGTTCGATCGTGACGCCGAGGGCACCATGCATCCGCTGCCCAAACCCTCCATCGATACCGGCATGGGGCTGGAGCGCATCGCCGCGGTGATGCAGGGCGTGCACTCCAACTACGAGATCGACCTGTTCCAGAACCTGCTGGAGTCGGCGGCGCGACATACCGGCCACGCAGATACCCGCGCACCCTCGCTGCGGGTGATCGCCGACCATATCCGCTCCTGCGCCTTCCTGGTCGCCGATGGTGTGCTGCCCTCCAACGAGGGGCGCGGCTACGTGCTGCGCCGGATCATCCGTCGTGCCATCCGCCACGGCCACAAGCTGGGCGCCCAGGGCAACTTTTTCCACAGGCTGGTGGGGGCGCTGGACGCCGAGATGGGCGACGCCTATCCCGAGCTTCGCGAGGCGCGCCACCAGATCGAGCGCGTGCTGCTCAAGGAGGAGGAGCAGTTCGCCCGCACCCTGGAGCACGGCATGGGCCTGCTCGAGGAGGCCCTGTCCGGCCTCGACGGTGAGGTGCTGCCCGGCGAGACGGTGTTCAAGCTCTATGACACCTACGGCTTCCCCTATGACCTGACCGCCGACGTCTGCCGCGAGCGCGGCGTGACCCTGGACGAGGTCGGCTTCGAGCGCGCGCTGGAGGCCCAGCGCGAGCGCGCCCGGGCGGCGAGCCAGTTCGGTGCCGACTACGGCGCCGCCCTGGAGCTCGAGGGCGAGACCGACTTCACCGGTTACGAGCGCCTCGAGGATCGCGCCACCGTCACCGCCCTGGCCGACCGCGAGGGCAACGCCCTGGAACGGCTCGTGCCGGAGCACAAGGCGGTGGTGGTGCTCGATCGGACCCCCTTCTACGGTGAGTCCGGCGGCCAGGTGGGCGACACCGGCTACCTGCATCTCGATGGCGGTGGCCGCTTCCTGGTCGAGGACACCCAGAAGCAGGGCGGCCACCACCTGCACCACGGCGTGCTGCTCGAGGGTGAGCTGGCGCAGGGCGACGCGGTACGGCCCCAGGTGGACGCCGGCCTGCGCGCCGCCACGGTGCGCAACCACTCCGCCACCCACCTGATGCACAAGGCGCTGCGCCTGGTGCTGGGTGACCATGTGGCCCAGAAGGGTTCCCTGGTGACCCCGGAGCGGCTGCGCTTCGACTTCAGCCACTTCGAGCCGATGACCGCCGAGCAGCTCGCCGAGGTGGAGCGCCTGGTCAACGAGCAGGTCCTGGCCAACGCACCGACCCGCATCGAGCAGATGACCCTGGATGAGGCCAAGGCCAAGGGGGCCGCCGCGCTCTTCGAGGCCAAGTACGCCGACAGCGTGCGGGTGCTGACCATCGGTGCCGGCGACTTCTCCATCGAGCTGTGCGGCGGCACCCATGTGGCGCGCAGCGGCGACATCGGCTGCTTCCATATCGTCAGCGAGCAGGGCATCGCCTCCGGCGTGCGCCGCATCGAGGCGATCACCGGCGAGGGCGCGCTGGCCTGGTTCCATGAGCAGGAGGCCAGGCTCAACCGTGTCGGCGAGCGCTTGAAGGCCAAGCCCGAGCAGGTCGAGGAGCGCGTGGAGTCGCTGGTGGAGCGCAACCGCACCCTGGAGAAGGAGCTCGAGCGCCTCAAGGCCAAGCTGGCCAGCGCCGCCGGCAGCGACCTGGTCGCCGAGGCTCGCGAGATCAAGGGGGTCAAGGTGCTGGCCAGGTCGCTGGAGGGCGTCTCCGGCAAGGAGCTGCGCGGCATGCTCGACCAGCTCAAGAACAAGCTGGGTTCAGGCATCATCGTGCTGGGCGTGGGCGACGAGGCGGCCGGCAAGGTCAGCTTGATCGCTGGTGTCACCGATGACCTCACCTCGCGTGTCAAGGCCGGCGAGCTGGTCAATCACGTGGCCGGCCGGGTAGGCGGCAAGGGTGGCGGTCGCGCCGACATGGCCCAGGCCGGTGGCAGCGACGTGGCAGCCCTGCCGGCGGCCCTGGAGGGCGTTGCCGCCTGGGTCGAGGAGCGCCTTTAGCAGGATTCGAGAGGGCCGGTAGCCGCGAGGCGCCGGCCCTGCTTGTAGAGAGACACCTTTCACTCACCCGGGCCTAGCTGCCCGACATACGAGGGGAAATTTCACCGATGGCATTATACGTACAGAAGTTCGGCGGCACCTCGGTGGGCTCCGTGGAGCGCATCAAGGCCGTGGCCGAGAAGGTCAAGGGCTTCCGCGACAATGGCCACCAGGTCGTCGTGGTGGTCTCCGCCATGAGCGGCGAGACCAATCGACTGATCGGCATGGCCAACGAGATCAACGATGAGCCGACCCCGCGCGAGATGGACATGCTGGTCTCCACCGGCGAGCAGGTGACCATCTCGCTGCTGGCCATGGCGCTGCACAAGCTGGGCGTGCCGGCGACCTCCTATACCGGCTCCCAGGTGGGCATCCAGACCGACAGCGCCCACACCAAGGCGCGCATCCAGCGTATCGAGACCGATGAGCTGCAGTCCGACCTGGACGATGGCCAGGTGGTGGTGGTCGCCGGCTTCCAGGGGGTCGACGAGGAGGGAAACATCACCACCCTCGGTCGCGGCGGCTCCGATACCACTGGCGTGGCCCTGGCTGCGGCGCTGAAGGCCGACGAGTGCCAGATCTATACCGACGTCGATGGCGTCTACACCACCGATCCCCGGGTGTGCAGCAAGGCCCAGCGCCTCGAGAGCATCACCGTCGAGGAGATGCTGGAGCTGGCCAGCCTGGGCTCCAAGGTGCTGCAGATTCGCGCCGTCGAATTCGCCGGCAAGTACAATGTGCCGCTGCGCGTGCTGTCCAGCTTCGAGGACGGCCCCGGCACCCTGATCGTTGCAGACTCTGACCAAGACGAGGACACCATGGAAGAACCGCTGATCTCCGGTATCGCCTTCACCGCCAACGAGGCCAAGCTGACCCTGCTCAATACCCCCGACGTGCCGGGCGTGGCCTCGCGCATCCTCGGCCCCATCGCCGACGCCAACATCGAAGTCGACATGATCGTTCAGAACGTGGCGCCGGCCGGCGACTACACCGACTTCACCTTCACCGTGGCCAAGGGTGACTACAAGCAGACCCTCAAGATCCTCAACGAGCAGGTGCTGCCGGACCTGGGCGAGGGTGAGATCAAAGGTGACGACAACATCGCCAAGGTCTCCCTGGTGGGCGTCGGCATGCGCTCCCATGCCGGCGTGGCCTCAAAGATGTTCCGCGTGCTCTCCGAGGAGAACATCAACATCCGCATGGTCTCCACTTCCGAGATCAAGATCTCGGTGGTGATCGACGAGAAGCAGATGGAGCTGGCCGTGCGCGCCCTGCACAAGGCCTTCGGCCTCGACAAGGCCGATATCGAGAGCGAGGAATAAGCCGACCCCGTGGCGGCAGATTACCTTCTACGCTGGTAGAAAGGCCCGCCGCGTCCTGCGGCGGGGCTTCCCTTCAACGGGCGGCCCGTGTTTGATGGGCCGCCGTGTTGGTCACGGAGGACGTTCTGCCACATACTGAGGCGGCGTGGTACTGCCGGCCAACATCCCGTTGCCAGCCAGAGAACAAGCCTGAGAAGGAGATCAGCCATGCTCATCCTGACCCGCCGTGTCGGCGAGACCCTGATGATAGGTGACGACATCACCGTGACGGTGCTGGGCGTGAAAGGCAACCAGGTCCGTATTGGGGTGAATGCGCCGAAGGATGTGGCAGTTCATCGCGAGGAGATCTACCAACGCATTCAGCGCGAGAAGAGTGACGAGGAAGGTTCTGGTCACGAAGAGTAGCGGTCAGGGCTGCAGACAAAAAAGCCGTGGGGGCGCTGGACAAACCCCTTCGGAAACGGTAAGATATGCGCCGTGTCGTTAGGGAGAGGTGGCCGAGTGGCTGAAGGCGCTCCCCTGCTAAGGGAGTAAGGGGTTTATAGCCTCTTCGAGGGTTCGAATCCCTCCCTCTCCGCCACGGCGACACCGTGAAGCATCAGCGCCCGTAGCTCAGCTGGATAGAGTACCTGACTACGAATCAGGTGGTCGGAGGTTCGAATCCTCCCGGGCGCGCCAGCTTCCACGCAAGACAGGTGATGGCGGTCACTGAAAACACCGCACTACGCGCCCGTAGCTCAGCTGGATAGAGTACCTGACTACGAATCAGGTGGTCGGAGGTTCGAATCCTCCCGGGCGCGCCAGATCTTGACCCGTCCTCCATCGCGAGGGCGGGTCTTCTCTTTTTTGGGACGTCCTGTCCCTCCCGGTTTCTGCTAGCCGGGGCGCTTCTCCGGGCGCCCCTGCGATCGTTTGAGGCGCCGTCGATTGCGACGTGCGCCTCTTTTTTTCTTTTCTATATCACCGCTGCGCTTGTCGCCGTCTGTCTGAGGCCGGCTGCCTCCGGGGTGTCGGCGATCAGACCCGCGAGCAGGTCATCCAGCCCGGTGAGACGCTTGAGTCGCTGGAAGCGTCGGGCCGCCTCGGCGTCTGCCTGGCGCATATGGTTGAGCCACTGCTTGACCAGGGAGGTGACGACGCGTTCGGGCAGAGCTCGGCGCTGGAGGGTGGCGAATTCATCGAGGATTGCTGCCCGCGCCGCCCAGGGGGTGGGCGGCAGCCGCTCGCCGGTATGCTGCCAGTGGCGGATGCGGGCTGCCAGCCAGGGGTCGGCCAGGGCGCCTCGGCCAAGCATCACGTGTCGGCAGCCGGAGAGGGTGCGGGCCTTCCAGTAGTCCTCGAGGGTCCAGATGTCGCCGTTGGCGATCACCGGGATGGTCAGGTCGCGTCGAATGCGGCCGATCCACTCCCAGTGGGCCGGTGGGCGGTAGCCCTCTTCCCGGGTGCGGCCATGCACCACCAGGTGGCGGGCACCCCCTGCCTGGGCAGCGCGCCCGCAGGCCAGTGCCAGGCGTCGATCGGCGAAGCCCAGGCGGATCTTGGCGGTCACTGGAATATGCTGGCCCACTGTCTCATGCACGGCAGCGACCACGGCATGCACGCGCCGTGGGTCGCGCAGCAGCGAGGCGCCGCCATCGTGGCGGTTGACCAGCTTTGCCGGGCAGCCGAAGTTGAGGTCGACACCGGTGGCGCCTAGGCGCAGTGCCTGGGCGGCGTTGGCCGCCAGGGCCTCGGGATCGGAGCCGAGAAGCTGTAGCTGAACCGGTACGCCGGCCGGAGTCGTCATGCGAGCGCCCTGGAGTTCGGGGCAGTGCTTGTGGAAGACGCGCGGTGGCAGTCGGGCATCTACCACGCGGACGAACTCGGTGACCGCCCAGTCGAAGCCCGGCTGCCGGGTCAGCAGGTCCCGGGTGTGGGCGTCGATAACGCCCTCCATGGGGGCCAGGCCGACCCTGCCCGGTACATCTTGTAGTAAATTAACAACGCCGACTTCCACCACAGCACCATTGCAATCTGATCAGAGTGTGGCAGGTTATAGCATCGAAAATTTTGCGCAAGCCGCCATGTCTCGCACCGTTGAGGCGCATGGAGGTACATGTTCAACAGGAGAGGCGCGCGATGCAGGACATGCAGCTGCTGGAAGAGGGACTCTCCCTCATGGCCCTTGGCATGGGCTTTGTTTTTGTTTTTCTTACCTTGCTAGTCATCGTCACCACCCTGATGTCCAAGGCAATCGGTCGCTTCTTCCCGGAGCCCGTGGCGCCTCCGGTGCCGGCACGCGGTCGTGGCGCGGCCCCCCAGGGCCAGGACGATGACGTCATGGTGGCCATCACCGCCGCGGTGCACCACTATCGCCGCCGACACCGCCGCTGAACCTCGCCTGCCTCCCTTCTCCCTACATCCACTACCTCAAGGTCAAACCCATGACTGACAACGCTCGCCCGCTGGGCATCACCGATGTGGTCCTGCGTGACGCCCACCAGTCGCTGTTCGCCACCCGCATGCGTCTCGACGACATGCTGCCCATTGCCGAGAAGCTCGACCGCGTCGGCTTCTGGTCGCTGGAGTCCTGGGGCGGGGCCACCTTCGACGCCTGTATCCGCTACCTCGGCGAGGATCCGTGGGAGCGGATACGGGCGTTGAAGGCCGCCATGCCCAACACCCCCCAGCAGATGCTGCTGCGTGGCCAGAATCTGCTGGGCTATCGCCACTACGCCGATGACGTGGTGGACAAGTTCGTCGAGCGGGCCAGGACCAACGGCGTCGACGTGTTCCGCGTCTTCGATGCCATGAACGACCCGCGCAACCTGGAGCGTGCCATCCAGGCCGTCCGCAAGGTCGAGGGCCATGCCCAGGGCACGCTCTCCTACACGGTGAGCCCGGTGCACACCCTGGACGGCTGGGTCGAACTCGGCAAGACCATCGCCGCCATGGGTGCCGATTCGCTCTGCATCAAGGACATGGCCGGCCTGCTCAAGCCCTACGACGCCTTTGAACTGGTCACCAAGCTCAAGAAGGCGGTGGATATCCCCATTCACATGCAGTGTCATGCCACCACCGGCATGTCCACCGCCACCGCCCTCAAGGCCGCCGAGGCGGGTATCGACAACGTCGATACCGCCATCTCCTCGATGTCGATGACCTATGGACACAGCCCCACCGAATCGGTGGTGGCCATCCTCCAGGGCACCGAGCGCGACACCGGCCTCGACCTCGAGCTGCTCGAGGAGATCGCCGCCTATTTCCGCGAGGTGCGCAAGAAGTACGCCGCCTTCGAGGGCTCGCTGAAGGGCATCGACTCGCGCATCCTGATCGCCCAGGTGCCGGGCGGCATGCTCACCAACATGGAAGGCCAGCTCAAGGAGCAGGGCGCCGGCGACAAGCTCGACGATGTGCTTAAAGAAATTCCCAGGGTACGGGAAGATTTGGGCTTTATTCCGCTGGTCACCCCCACCTCCCAGATCGTCGGCACCCAGGCGGTGATGAACGTGATGATGGGGGAGCGCTACAAGTCGATCTCCAAGGAGGTCCAGGCGCTGCTCAAGGGCGAGTATGGTGCCGCCCCGGCGCCGTTCAACAAGGAACTGCAGGCGCGCGTGCTGGAGGGGGGCGAGCCGATCACCTGCCGCCCGGCCGACAACCTCAGCCCCGAGATGGACCGGCTTTCCGCCGAGCTCAAGGAGAAGGCCAAGGCCGACGGCATCCGCCTGGCCGAGGGCGAGCGCGAGATCGACGACGTGCTCACCTATGCGCTGTTCCCCCAGATCGGCCTGAAGTTCCTCAACAACCGCGACAACCCCGATGCCTTCGAGCCGGCGCCCCAGGTCTCCGAGGCCGGCGCCAGCCTGCCCGCGAAAGCAGAGGCCAAGGCACCCGCGACCCAAGGCGGTGCCCCGGCCGGCCCCGAGACCTATACCGTCAAGGTCAACGGCAAGCAGTATGTGGTCGAGGTCGCCGAGGGCGGCGAGGTCGGTGCCGTCCAGGAGCAGGCCGCGGCCGCCCAGCCCGCCGCCGGCGCCCCTGCCGCCCCCAGCGGCGAGGCGATCACTGCGCCCCTGGCCGGTAACATCTTCAAGGTCAACGTGCGCGAGGGGGACAGCGTCGCCGAGGGGGATGTGGTGATCATCCTCGAGGCGATGAAGATGGAGACCGAGGTGCGTGCCGCAAGCGCCGGTACCGTCTCTTCCGTCAAGGTCAGCGAGGGCGACAGCGTCGCCGTCGGTGACGTGCTGATCGAGCTCTAAGGGCCCCGACATGGAGAAACTACTGACACTCTGGTACGGCTCGGGGGTCTACAACCTGACGCCGGGTCAGGCCGTGATGATCCTGGTCGGCATGCTGCTGCTCTACCTGGCCATCGCCAAGAAGTTCGAGCCGCTGCTGCTGGTGCCCATCGGCTTCGGCGGCATCCTGGCCAACATTCCCGAGGCGGGCCTGGCGCTGTCGGCGCTGGACCAGGCCATCGAGGTGGCCAAGCCAGCGGTGCTGCAGCAGCTCGCGACGGCGCTGGGCGTGACCCTCGACCCCCTGGCCAACGCCGAGGCGTGGCGCGAGTCGCTCAAGGGCGTGGCCCACGACGGGGCCGCGCCGGATGCGCTGCGCGCCGCGCGCGATATCGCGGTGGGCGTCGGCTATGGCGACGGCATGCTCTACAGCTTCTACAAGGTTGCCATCGCCTCCGGCATCGCCCCGCTGATCATCTTCATGGGCGTGGGCGCGATGACTGACTTCGGCCCGCTGCTGGCCAATCCGCGGACCCTGTTCCTGGGCGCGGCGGCACAGTTCGGCATCTTCGCCACCCTGTTCGGCGCGGTGGGCCTCTCGTCGCTGGGCGTGATGGACTTCTCGCTCAACCAGGCCGCTGCCATCGGCATCATCGGCGGCGCCGACGGCCCCACCTCGATCTACGTGTCGAGCGTGCTGGCTCCCGAACTGCTGGGTGCGATCGCCGTGGCCGCCTACGCCTACATGGCCCTGGTGCCGCTGATCCAGCCGCCGATCATGAAGCTGCTGACCTCGAAGCGGGAGCGCGAGATCACCATGACCCAGCTGCGGCCGGTGTCGAAGCGCGAGAAGATCGCCTTCCCCATCGCCATCCTGCTGCTGGTGGCCTTCTTCCTGCCCGATGCGGCACCGCTGCTGGGGATGTTCTGCTTCGGCAACCTGATGCGCGAGTGCGGGGTGGTGGAGCGCCTCTCCGATACCGCCCAGAACGCCCTGATCAACATCGTCACCATCATCCTGGGTCTCTCGGTGGGCTCCAAGCTGATGGCCGAGAGCTTCCTGGCCGTGGAGACCCTGGGCATCCTGGCGCTGGGCATCGTGGCCTTCGGCATCGGCACCGCGGCTGGGGTGCTGATGGCCAAGCTGATGAACGTGATGAGCCGCATTCCGATCAATCCGCTGATCGGCTCGGCGGGCGTCTCGGCGGTGCCCATGGCGGCACGGGTCTCCAACAAGGTGGGGCTGGAGGCCAACCCGCACAACTTCCTGCTGATGCATGCCATGGGGCCCAACGTGGCCGGGGTGATCGGCTCGGCGGTGGCCGCCGGGGTGATGATCAAGTACCTGGGCTGATCGCTACGGCGATGCCAGCCACTGCGAAAGGCGCCTGCGAGCGCCTTTCGTCTTTTCCGGGTGGCAACAGGGGGGGGGAGGGGTCAGGCCTCGAGGAGCTCGAGGTGACCGCGCAGCCGCGAAGCCAGCGGGCTCAGCTCGACCTCAACGTCGCGGGGCCAGCCGATGGTGAGGCGCACGCCCTGGGCGTCGTAGTCGGCCGCCTCGACGGGGATCTCGCGCTCGGCGAGCCAGGCCCGGGCCTCGGCCTCGCCGGCGAAGTCGATCCGCAGGCGCAGCGAGGTGCGCTCGACGACCTCGCGTCTCGGCAGGGTCTCCAGTGCCTGGGACACGGCCTGGCTGTAGGCGCGGGCCAGGCCGCCTGTGCCCAGCTTGGTGCCGCCGAAGTAACGTGTGACCACGCAGCCCACCTGGCCCAGGCCCGAGCCCTCCAGCACCTGAAACATGGGGCGGCCGGCGGTTCCGCCGGGCTCGCCGTCGTCGGAGAAGCCGATGGCGGCCTGCTCGCCGGGCGGCCCGGCGATGAAGGCGCTGCAATGGTGGCTGGCGCTGGGGTGGCGCTCGCGGGCGGATGACAGCAGCGCATCGAAGGTGGCGACGGTAGGGGCGTGGCAGAGCCAGGCGATAAAGCGGCTGCGCTCGACCTCGATCTCGGTTTCCCGCCACTCTCCCGGTGGCAGGTCGGGTACCGGGTAGCGCATCAGGCGGCCAACTCGCCCTGGCGCACCACGCCCATCACCATGCCCAGCACCTGGATATCGCTGTTCCTGAGGAAGATGGGGGCCATCTGCTGGTTGGCGGGCTGCAGGCGTACACCGGACTTCTCGATATAGAGCTTCTTCAGGGTGACCTCCCGGTTGTTGATCATCACTACCGCGGTCTCGCCGTTCTCGGCGCTCTCGCACTGTTCGATGATGATCACATCCCCGTCGAAGATGTTGCAATCGATCATCGAGTCACCGCGCACGCGCAGGGCGTAGGTGTTGCGCCGCACCATGCGCCGGGGGACGCGGATATGGCTGACGCTGGGACAGGCCTCGATGGGCATGCCCGCCGAGACGTTGCCCAGCAGCGGGACCTCGACCATCTCCTGCGCATCGCCGGGCATGGGGCAGGGCGACCAGGCCTCGGCGAGGCGCCGGTTGGTACGACGGAGCAGGAACTGCGTGGTGACCTCGGGCATGCTGTATCTCCTGTTGAAACATACAGTGTATGGTGAGCATAGCAGGGCGCCCGAATCTGGCAAGGCGACCAATCGACGATGCGCTTGATGCATGTCAACCGCGACCTGCTGACGCGGCAGGCGTCTCTGGTAGAAAAAGCCCTTTCCGTGTAGAGTCTCGAGCCAAATTACCCACGCCGGAGAGTGTCTTGACCCTGCGCCTGCAAGCCAGAGGCCTGGCCTGTGAACGGGATGATCGGTGGCTGTTCGAGGATCTCGACCTGGATATCCGCGGCGGTGAGATCGTGCGCGTCGAAGGCCCCAACGGCAGTGGCAAGACCACCCTGCTCAAGATCCTTTCCGGCCAGCTCGCCGATTACCATGGCGAACTGTTCTGGAACGAACGGCCCATGCGTCAGGCGCGCCAGTCCTTCCTCGAGAACCTGCTCTATCTGGGCCATGCCCCGGGGGTCAAGGCGGCGCTGACACCGCTGGAGAACCTCGCCTGGTACCAGGCGTTGGCCGGTGAAGCCGTCCATGAGGCCCCGCGCCTGGCGGCGCTTGAGTCGGTGGGGCTGGCGGGCTTCGAGGACGTGCCGGCCGGACAGCTCTCGGCCGGCCAGCAGCGTCGGGTGGCGCTGGCCCGACTGGAGCTCACGCCGCGTCCGTTGTGGGTGCTGGACGAACCCTTTACCGCCATCGACCGCCATGGGGTCGCGGCGCTGGAGGAGCGTCTTGTGGTCCACGCCCGTTCGGGGGGCTGTGTGCTGGTGACCACTCACCATGAACTCAAGGCGTCGGAAGAGCTGCGGCATGTCCGTCTCGGCCGGGGAGGGCAAGATGCCGAGCGCTGATACTCGCATGAACGGCAGCGACAGCAAGCGCGATAACGGCGACCGTCAGGTCACTGCAGGGGAACCCCGCGGCGGCCTGACGGTCGCAGTCTGGGCGACGCTCAAGCGCGACCTGACCCTGCTGATGCGTCGACGCAGCGAGGTGCTCAATCCGCTGGTGTTCTTCGCCCTGGTGATCACCCTGTTCCCGATCGGCATCTCGCCGGACCCGGAACTGCTGGCCACCATCGCCCCCGGGCTGCTGTGGGTGGCGGCGCTGCTGGCGGCGCTGCTCTCCCTGGACAGCCTGTTTCGCGGCGACTACGAGGACGGCTCCCTGGAGCAGCTGCTGCTGACGCCACAGCCGCTGCCCATGCTGGGCCTGGCCAAGGTGGCGGTTCATTGGCTGCTGACCGGACTGCCGCTGGCGCTGATGGCCCCAGTATTGGGCATCATGCTGGCGCTGCCGGCGGGCAGCTACCTGATACTGGCCTTCTCCCTGGCCCTGGGCACCGCCAGCCTGAGCCTGATCGGTGCCATCGGCGCGGCGCTCACGGTGGGGCTGTCACGCGGCGGGGTGCTGCTGTCGCTGCTGGTACTGCCGCTCTATATCCCGGTGCTGATCTTCGGCGCCGGTGCCGTTCAGGCGGCGATCATGGGCGATGGCGCCGCCGCACATCTGGCGATTCTGGGGGCCCTGCTGGCCCTGTCACTGATGCTGGCCCCCTGGGCGATCGCGGCGTCGCTGCGCATCAGTATCAACGGTTGAGAGGTGGAAAAGGCATGTGGGCCTTCATTAACAAGTTGCGTTCCCCCAAGTGGTTCTACGCCATCAGCGAACGGCTGCTGCCGTGGTTCTGGGTGGCCGCGGCTGCGCTGATCCTGGTGGGCAGCGTCTGGGGGCTGGCCTTCGCCCCGGCGGACTATCAGCAGGGCAACAGCTTCCGCATCATCTACGTGCATGTGCCGGCGGCCTTCCTGGCCCAGTCGATCTTCGTCAGCATGGCGGTGTGTGGCCTGGTCTACATGGTGTGGAAGATCAAGGTGGCCGACATGGTCGCGGCGATGATGGCGCCGCTGGGGGCCGCCATGACATTCATCTCGCTGTTCTCCGGGGCGGTGTGGGGCGTGCCTACCTGGGGCACCTGGTGGATGTGGGATGCGCGGCTGACCTCGATGCTGATCCTGTTTTTCCTCTACCTGGGTGTGATCGCCCTGCGCGGCGCCTTCGCCAGCCGCGACAGCGCTTCTCGGGCCGCCTCCGTGCTGGCCATGGTGGGTGTGATCAATATCCCCATCATCAAGTACTCGGTGGACTGGTGGTACACCCTGCACCAGCCCGCCACCTTTACTGTTACCGGGCGTGTCGGCATGCCCATGGAGATGTGGGTCCCGCTGCTGATCATGGTGCTGGGGTTCTACAGCTTCTTCATCGCTGTGACCCTGATGCGCACGCGGAGCGAGATCCTGCGCCGCGAATCCAACAAGCGTTGGGTGCGTGACCTGGCCGGAGGAGAGCGCTGATGGCCTTCGAATCCTTCAACGAATTCATCGCCATGGGGGGGCATGCCCCCTATGTCTGGGCGGCCTGGGCGGCGACCGCCGCGCTGCTCGTCGCCATCGTCCTCCACGCCCGCGCCGAGCGCCGCCAGCTGCTGCGCAGCCTGCAGCGTCGCGTCCGTCGCGAGCAGCGCCTAGGAGTCGATCAAGACGAGGCAACGAAAGTTTCACATCAATCGGGTGGTAATCGTCATGACACTTAGCCTGACACCGAAGCGCAAGCAGAGGCTCTTCGTGATCCTGGGGCTCGTCGCCCTGGCCGCGATCGCCGTGGGCCTGACTCTCTACGCCCTGCGCAGTAACATCAACCTGTTCTTCAGCCCGGTACAGATCGCCGCCGGGGATGCCCCCTTCGAACGCCAGATCCGTGCCGGTGGCATGGTCAAGGAGGGCACCGTGGCCCGTGATCCGGAGAGCCTCGATGTGGCCTTCGTGGTCACTGACTATGTCGATGATCTCGAGGTGCGCTACAGCGGCATCCTGCCCGACCTGTTCCGCGAGGGGCAGGGCGTGGTGGTGGTCGGCGAACTGCAGTCCGAGGGCTGGCTGCGTGCCGACCAGGTGCTGGCTCGCCACGACGAGAACTACATGCCTCCCGAGGTGGCCCAGGCCCTGGAAGACGCCGGCTACTCGCCGGAGGACTATCAGGCCAAGGCCGCCGAGGTGGGTGAGCGGATGGAAGCCCAGCAGCAAGGCGCCAGCCAGTAACGAGCGGAGAACCCATGCAGACCCTGATGATCCCCGAGATCGGCCACTACGCCCTGGTGATCGCCATGCTGATGGCCGCCGTGCAGGGCGTGTTGCCACTGGCCGGCGCGGCCACCCGCCGCCCGCTGTGGATGGCCTATGCCCGGCCCATGGCGGCCGGGCAGCTGCTGTTCGTGGCCATCGCCTACGCCTGTCTGACGGCCAGCTACATGCTGGACGACTTCAGCGTGACCAACGTGGCCAACAACTCCAACTCCATGCTGCCCTGGTACTACAAGCTCAGTGCCGTGTGGGGCAACCATGAGGGCTCGGTACTGCTGTGGAGCCTGCTGCTGGCCGCCTGGGGCTACTTCGCCTCGCGCTTCTCCCGGGAGCTGCCACGCGACATGGTGGCGCGGGTGCTGGGCGTGCTGGGGCTGGTCGGCACCGGCTTCCTGGCCTTCGTGCTGGTCACCTCCAACCCCTTCGAGCGCCTGCTGCCCAACGTGCCGGGCGACGGTGCCGACCTCAACCCGCTGCTCCAGGACATCGGCCTGATCATGCACCCGCCGATGCTCTACATGGGCTATGTGGGCTTCTCGGTCGTCTTCGCCTTCGCCATCGCCGCCCTGCTGGGCGGTCGTCTGGATGCGGCCTGGGCCCGCTGGGCGCGCCCCTGGACCAACCTGGCCTGGGCCTTCCTCACCGTGGGCATCGCCCTGGGTAGCTGGTGGGCCTACTACGAGCTGGGCTGGGGCGGCTGGTGGTTCTGGGACCCGGTAGAGAACGCCTCGCTGCTGCCCTGGTTGACCGGCACGGCGCTGATGCACTCCCTGGCGGTGACCGAGAAGCGCGGTGCCTTCAAGAGCTGGACCCTGCTGCTGGCGATCTTCACCTTCTCGCTGTCGCTGCTGGGCACCTTCCTGGTGCGCTCCGGGGTGCTGACCTCGGTGCATGCCTTCGCCAACGACCCCTCCCGCGGCCAGTTCATCCTGGTGCTGCTGGGCATCACCGTGGGCCTCTCGCTGCTGGTGTTCGCGCTGCGCGCGCCGCGGGTCGGCCACAAGGTCGGCTTCACCTGGCTCTCCCGCGACGCCCTGCTGCTGATCAACAACATCCTGCTGGTGATCATGACGATCACCGTGCTGATGGGAACCGTCTACCCGCTGCTGCTCGATGCCCTGGACCTGGGCAAGATCAGCGTCGGTCCTCCCTACTTCAACGCCCTCTTCGTGCCGCTTACCCTACTTCTCGCGCTGTTCATGGGACTCGGCCAGGTGGCGCGCTGGAAGCAGACACCGGTGAGCCTGCTGGTCAAACGGCTGTGGCTGGCTGCCGTGGGTGCCGTGGTGCTGGGGGCCGCGCTGCCGCTGCTGTTCGCCGAACGCTGGAGTCCGGCGGTGGCGCTGGGCCTGATCGCGGCGCTGTGGATCGTGCTGCCGATGCTGCGTGACCTGTTCGAGAAGACCCGTAACGCCAGCTCCGTGGGCGCCGGGCTCAAGAAGCTGTCGCTGGCCTACTGGGGCATGCAGCTCGGCCACCTGGGCGTGGCGGTGACCATCGTCGGCGTGGCGGTGGTCTCCAACTACAGCATCGAGCAGAACGTGCGCATGGCACCGGGCGACAGCGTCGAGGTGGCCGGCTACACCTTCACCATGAACGAACTCTCCCGTCGCCAGGGAGCCAACTTCCTGGCCGACCGGGCCAACATCTCGGTACAGCATGGCGACAGCCGCCGCAGCTTCGCCATGAATCCCGAGAAGCGCCTCTACCTGGCGACACGCATGCCGATGTCCCAGGTGGCGCTGCGCCCCGGCTTCCTGCGCGACCTCTACGTGGCCATGGGCGAGGACCTGGGTGACGGCAGCTGGGCGCTGCGGGTGCAGTACAAGCCCTTCGTGCGCTGGCTGTGGCTGGGTGGCCTGCTGATGGCCTTTGGCGGGGTGCTGGCGGTGGCCGACAAGCGCTACCGGCGCCTGGCTACCGCGCCGGACCCTGAGGAGAAAGCGACCCGCCCGGCGGGCCGGGAGGTCAGCGCATGAAGCGTCGCCTCGTCCTGCTGCTGCCGCTGGTCCTCTTCCTGGTGCTGGCGGTGTTCTTCTACCAGGGGCTGTCGCTCAACCCCTTCCATCGTGACTCGGCGCTGATGGCGGAGACCTTTCCCGCCTTCGAGCTGACGACCCTCGAGGATCCCTCCCGCACGGTCGATGAGTCCCTGCTTCAGGGAGACGTCACCCTGGTCAACGTCTGGGGCGAATGGTGTCCTACCTGCAAGCAGGAGATGCCGCAGCTGCTCGAGCTCGCCGAGCGCGGTGTGCGCCTGGTGGGGGTCGACTACAAGGACACTCGGGAGAAGGGAATGGGCTTCCTGGAGGAGTTCGGCAACCCCTTCGAGGTCAACATCTTCGACCCTGACGGCGACCTGGGCTTCGACCTCGGCGTGTATGGCGCGCCGGAAACCTTCCTGGTCGACGCCGACGGGGTGATTCGCTATCACCATACCGGCTACATCAAGCCGCAGGACGTGACCGAGGTCATCCTGCCGGAGGTAGAAAAATGGCGCGATTGATACCAACCGCCTTGCTGCTGCTACTGCTGCTGCCGGGGTTGGCGTTGGCTGGCGGCATCGAGGTTCGCGAGTTCGATGGCCCGGTCATGGAGCGGCGCTATGCCGAGCTGACCGCCACCCTGCGCTGCCCCAAGTGCCAGAACCAGGCCATCGATGACTCCGACTCCCCCATCGCCGGCGACATGCGCGACCGCGTCTATGCGCTGCTCCAGGACGGTCGCTCGGACAAGGAGATCCTCGACTTCATGGTGGAGCGCTTCGGCGACTACGTGCTCTACAACCCGCGCCTCGAGGGTCGCACCTTCCTGCTGTGGGGGCTGCCGGCGGTGCTGGGCCTGCTTGGCCTGGTGCTGGTGGGCCTGCTGGTACGCGCCCGTCGCAACGCCTCCAACAGGGAGCTCTCCGCCGAGGAACGTGCTCGCCTGGATGCCCTGATCAACCGCGAGAGAACCGAATGACCCTGCTGTGGATCGCCTTCGCCCTACTGCTGCTGCCGGCCCTGTGGCTGCTGGTGGCGCCTCTCAAGCGAGCCCGCGCGGTGCACGACGCCCAGCGCGATCATGAGACCAACGACCGCTCCGCGGATCAGAACGTGGCCATCTACCAGCGCCGCCTGGCCTCCCTGGAGGCCGCCTTCGAGCGCGGCGATATCGATCAGGCCAGTTTCGAGGAGGACCGCCTGGCGCTCGAGCGCAGCCTGCTCGAGGATACCGAGCGACTCAAGCGAGCCCCGCTCAAGGCCTCCGCCTCCGGGCGCCTGGCGGTGCCGCTGGTGATGCTGGCGGTGGTGGTGGCCAGCGTGCTCTGGTATCAGCACGAAGGCGCCGAGGGCGACCTGGCGCTGATGGCCGTACGCCAGGAGGTGATGAGCGATCCCGAGGGCTCCCCCGAGATGCTGATCGCGCGGCTCGAGGAGCAGGCCGCCCGCCAGCCGGAGAACCCCAACGTCTGGAGCATGCTGTTCCCGCTCTATCGTGACGGCGGCCAGGGGCGCGAGGCCATCGATGCCCTGGAGCGGCTGATCGAGATCGAGGGGCGCCATCCCCAGCTGCTGGCGCAGCTGGCCCAGATCGAGTTCTTCGTCGCCGGCCGCCGGCTGACCGACCGCGTACAGGAGTTGGTCGACGAGACCCTGGAGAAGAACTCCAGCGAGCCCACGGTGCTCGGCTTGCTGGGCATCGAGGCCTTCGACCGCGGCGCCTATCAGGAGGCCATCGACAACTGGCGGCGTGCCATCGCCGGCATGAGTGATCCCGCCTCCGGTGAGGCGCTGCGCCAGGGTATCCAGATCGCCCAGCAGCGCCTGGGTCAGGAGCCCGAGGGTGACGTGGCGGTGGAGGAAGAGCCCCAGGGTCCCGGTATCCTGGCCCGCGTCAGCCTGGACGAGGAGCTCGCCGGTCGCCTCGACGACAACACCCCGGTGTTCGTGGTCGCACGGGACATGGCCGGCGAGCTGCCGCCGCTGGCCGTGGCCCGCCTGACCCTGGGCGACCTGCCCACCGAGCTGGTGCTCGACCAGCGCCACGCCATGTCGCCCCAGGCCAACCTCGGCCAGGTCGAGCAGGCACGCCTGGTGGTGCGCGTCTCCGAGAGTGGCCAGGCCACGCCCCAGCCCGGCGACATGTTCGGCCAGCGTGGCGGTGTCGCCGTGGGCGACACCGACGGCGAGCCGGTCGAGATCGTGATCGACAGCGTCGTCGATTGAACGGAGTGGACCGCCCGCGATGCGCCTGACCTCGATCCGCCTGGTGGGCTTCAAGTCCTTCGTCGACCCGGTCACGGTGCCCTTCGACAGCAACATGACCGCCATCGTCGGGCCCAACGGCTGTGGCAAGTCCAACATCATCGATGCGGTGCGCTGGGTGATGGGGGAGTCGTCGGCCAAGACCCTGCGTGGCGAGTCCATGGCCGACGTCATCTTCAACGGCTCCACCGGGCGCAAGCCGGTGGGGCAGGCCGCCATCGAGCTGCGCTTCGACAACCGCGACGGTGCCATGGGGGGGCTTTATGCCCAGTACGCCGAGATTGCGGTGAAGCGCCAGGTCACCCGCGAGGGGCAGTCCAGCTACTTCTTCAATGGCCAGAAGTGCCGTCGCCGCGATATCGCCGACCTCTTCCTGGGCACCGGGCTGGGCCCGCGCTCCTACGCCATCATCGGCCAGGGCATGATCTCGCGGCTGATCGAGGCGCGCCCCGACGAGTTGCGCGCCACCCTCGAGGAGGCCGCAGGGATCTCCAAGTACAAGGAGCGGCGCCGCGAGACCGAGAATCGCATGCGTCGCACCCAGGAGAACCTGGAGCGTCTGGAGGATATCCGCGAGGAGCTCGACAAGCAGCTCGAGCGACTCAGGCGCCAGGCCGAGGCGGCGCGCCGCTATCAGCAACTCAAGAACGAGGAACACCGCGTCAAGGGCGAGCTGACCCTGCTGCGGGCCCGTGCGCTGCGTGCCAGCCAGGGCGAGGAGGAGAGTCGCGTCGCCGAACTCGAGACCGCCGTGGAGCGGGAGGTGCTCGGGCTGCGCCAGTGCGAGACCCGCCTGGAGGAGGCCCGTGCCGACCACGACCGCCTGGCCTCCGAGCTCGACGCCGAGCAGTCGCGCTTCTTCGAGACTACCACCGCCATCGCCCGCCTGGAGCAGGACCTGGAGCATGGCCGTTCCCGGGATGCCCAACTGGCCCGCGACCTCGAGACGGCACGCCGCGAGCTGGCCGACCTCGAGCGTCTCGGCGAGGACGACGGCGAGCGCCTGGTCAGCCTCGACGAGCGTCTGGCCACCCTGGTCCCCGAACGCGAGGAGCTCGCCGAGCGCCTCGAAGAGCTGGAGGCCGCCCTGGAGGAGGCCGAGCCCGAGGCGGAAGAGGCCGATGCCGCCTGGGAGACGTTCAGCGAGCAGTGGCGCGAGACCAGCCGAGAGGCCGAGCGTAGCCAGGATCGCCTGCGCGAGCTGGAGTCACGCCTGGAGCGGCTCGACGCCGACCTTGCGCGGCGCCGCCAGCAGCAGCAGGAGCTGCCCGACCTGCAGGCGTTGACCGCCCAGCGCGACGAGCTCGCCGAGCAGCTCGCCGAGATCGAGCTCGAGCGCGAGGCGCTCGAGGATCGTCGCGATGCCCTGGCCCAGGCCCGGGAGTCGGCCCGCGAGGCGTCGCGAACCGCCGAAGTCGGACGCGAGGGCGAGCGCCAGGTGCGCAGCGAACTGGCCGGTGAGCTGGCGTCGCTGGAGGCGTTGATCGAGGCGGGGCTGGCCGACCACGACGAGGCGCTGGACGCCCATCTCGCCGAGCATGGGCTCGGCGAGGCCCCGCGCCTCGGCGAATGCCTGGCGGTGACCCCCGGCTGGGAGGAGGTCGTCTCCTGGGTGCTGGCACCCTGGCTGCGCGCCCGGATGGCACCACTCGATGGCCGCCTGGAGGCCCTGGCGGCCTCGCCGGGGGAGCTGGGGCTGGTCGCGGCGAGCGAGTCCGCGGCACCGCCCGACAGCCTCGCCGCCCGGGTGGAGGGAGCCGGTGGTGCCGGCCAGTGGCTGGCCACGGTGCGCTGCGCGGAGAGTCGCGATGACGCCTGGTCGCGTCGCCACGAGCTGGCTCCTGGAGAGAGCCTGATCACCGCCGATGGCCTGTGGCTTGGGCATGGCTGGGCATGCCGGCGGGGCAGCGGCGACGGCCCGGATGCGCTGCTCGTCAGCCGGCGCCGCCAGGCCGAGGTGCGCGAGCGGCTCGACGCCGTCGAGGCGCGCCTGGCCGATCACGAGACACGCCTGGCGCATGCCCTGGAGGAGGCCGAACGTGCCGATACGGACCTCGAGGCGTGCCACCAGGCGGAGCGCGACCTCGATCGCCGCCATCAGCAGCTCGCCGTCCAGGACAGCGGCCTGGCCAGTCGACTCGAGCACCTGCAGGGGCGCGCCGCCGAGCTGAGCGAGGAGCTTGCCGGCCTCGGCGAGTCTCGCGAGGAGGCGCGCCTGGCCATCGATGAGGTGCGCGAGCAGTGGCAGGCCGCCATGGTGCGCCTGGAGGAGGGCGCCGAGCGTCGGGAACGCTTGGAGAGGCTGCGCCAGACAGCCCGCGAGCGGCTCGCCAGCCTGCGTGGCCAGCAGCGCCCGCTGGCCGACCAGCTGCAGCGCCTGGCCCTCGAGCAGGAGCGCCTGGCCGCCGAGCGTGCCGGCCTCGCCGAACAGCAGGGGCGTGCGGGGGAGGCGCGGGAGCGGCTCCAGGGGCGCCTCGCGGAGCTGGAGGAGGAGCGTGAGCTGCTCCGCGAGCCCGAGGAGGAGAGCCGCGAGCGCCTCGAGGAGCTGCTCGACCGGCGCGAGCGCGAAGAGCGCAGCCTCAATGCGGTGCGTGCCCGGGCCGCGGAACTGGTCGAGCGACTGCGCGAGGACGAGCAGGCTCGCCAGGGTCACGAGCGTGCGCTGGAGGGCATCCGCGAGCGTCTGCAGGAGTCGCGCATGCAGGTCCAGGCGCTGCGTCTCAAGGCCGAGGGCCAGGATGAACAGCTGCGGGAGCTGGGCCACGACGAGCAGGCCCTGGGCGAGTCGCTCGACCCCAACGCCACCGAGTCGGCCTGGCAGACCCGGCTCGAGGAGCTCGGCGAGCGCATCCGTCGCCTGGGTGCCATCAACCTGGCGGCCATCGAGGAGTACGACCAGCAGGCCGAGCGCCGCGACTACCTGGAGGCCCAGCACGCCGAGCTGAGTGAGGCGCTGGAGACACTCGATCGGGCGATTCGCCGCATCGACCAGGAAACCCGCAGTCGATTCCGGGACACCTTCGAGCGAGTCAATACGGGTCTGCAGGCACTTTTTCCGCGAGTCTTCGGTGGCGGAACCGCGTGGTTGACGCTGACCGGCGACGATTTGCTGGAGACCGGGGTCGCCATCATGGCGCGACCGCCGGGCAAGAAGAACAGCACCATTCATCTGCTGTCGGGGGGCGAAAAGGCGCTGACAGCCCTATCGCTGGTATTCGCCATCTTCCAGCTCAACCCGGCACCCTTCTGCATGCTCGACGAGGTGGACGCTCCCCTGGATGATGCCAATGTGGGACGCTACGCCAGGCTGGTGAAGGAGATGTCCGAGAGCGTGCAGTTCATCTACATCACCCACAACAAGATCGCCATGGAAGCGGGCGAGAGGTTGATGGGGGTGACGATGCAGGAGCCGGGTGTCTCGCGGCTGGTGGCGGTGGATGTCGAAGAGGCCGCGGCACTCGCCGAGGCCTGAACGCTTGAATGAAAGCCCGAAAAGGGGTAACAAGGAAGCATCACATGTTGCAATGCATGGAAGCAGGGGGATCATCGAAGGGCGATTGCGAAGGGCAGGTTCGGCTTGGCGTGGAAAATCGCCGATGCTTGACAAATAAAAAAAGTGGCCCTTTTTTCGGCAATCGCGCTATGCTGGTGACGGACAACCATCTGGCATGGCGCCCTAGCGAAAGGCTGACGACCCATGGAACTTAGAGAGTGGCTGATCATCCTGGGGTTGGCGCTGGTGACCCTCATCGTGGTGGATGGAGTGCGTCGCCTGCAGCGTCAACGACGTATTCCCCGCCTCGATGAGGTGGCGGAAGACGCCCACGGCACCGACCCCGACGAAGAGGCCCGCAAGGCCGAAATCAACTGGGAACTGCCCAACGGAGGGGCGCGAGTCGTCAGGCCCGCCGATTACAGCCGTGTGCAACCCAAACCCAAGCTCGAGCGCCAGGAGCATCCTGGTCCGTCGCGTGTGCTTTCCAGCTGGAAGGCTTCCGCCCCCCGGCAGGAGTCGCATGAGGCGGTAGCTGCCGAACCGACAGCGCCACGTGCCGCCGCTGCCGGCGTCGCGCATCCTGCGTCATCGGTATCGGATGAGAGGGTGGAAGAGGCGACGTCACGCGAGAGCGTGAGAAGCTCGGTCAAGAGCGAGCCCGAGCCGCATGTGGCCGCCGCAGAGCGCGATACCGAGGTTCGTGGCGCCCGGCAGCAGGCCGAGAGCCCCGTAGAAGAGCGTCGCGAGCCTACCCTCGCCGCCTTCGAGGAAGCCTCCGGGGCTACCTCTGCACCGGGCGAGCCGATGGCAGACGCCGGCGTCGAGCCCCTCGCCGCCGATCCCCGGGATCACGAGGATGCCGAGGATGACGAGCGCTACCGCCTGGTCGATTTCGATGGTGTCGGCGACTCCCTGAAGAGTGGCTCTAAGCGCATGGGCGCCTCGGTCCAGCGCTTCGGGGCTTCGCTGCAGAAGAGCCTGGCCGAGCGTCGCGAGCAGAAGCGCCAGGACAGGATCCGTCGCGAGGAAGAGAAGGCTCGCAAGGCGGCCGAGGAGTCCGAGCGCAAGCGCCAGGCCCAGGCCGAGGCGGAGTCTGCCCGTGTCGCCCGCGAGGCCGAGCGTCGGCGCCTGGAGTCCGAAGCCGCGGCCGCCGAGGATGGCGATGACCCGCTCTTCGCGCCGCGCCGGCAGGCCGATGAGGCGAACGATGCCATGGCGGTCGCCGAGGAGGAGGCCGTCGAGGCATCTCGCCACAGCGACAAGGTACGGATCCATCCGGTGCTGGAGAAGGCGCTGCGTCACGACGTGAGCGCGGAGCATGCCCGACTGACCCTCAGCCAGGCCGAGGAGATCATCGTCATCTCGGTGATGGCCCGGGATGACGAGGGTTTCTCCGGTACCGCCCTGCTCGACCTGATGCTGGCCTGTGGCCTGCGTTATGACCGCGAGATGGGGGTCTTCCACCGCTTCGAGACCGAGGACCCCGAGAGCCGTCTGCAGTTCTCCATGGTCAATGGCGTCAAGCCCGGGACCTTCCCCATCGAAGCGATCGATGACTTCCGTACGCCGGGGATCACGCTGCTGATGCCGCTGCCGGGAGCCGAGGACTGCGGCGCCGCCTTCGAGGCGATGGTGGAGACCGCGATGGTCATCGTGCGCCATATGGGTGGCGAGCTGAAGGACGAGAACCAGAGCGTGATGACCGCCCAGACGGTGGAGTTCGCCCGCCAGCGCGTGCAGGAGTTCGTACGCCGCAATCGCCTGCACCGCTATCAGGTCAACTAGCGGCAAACCATAGGCGTGAAGCTGGAATACACCCCCCGTGAGGTAGCCCCACGGGGGGTGTTGCTTTGGTAAGCTAGTCGATCATCTTGCCTCGTGCCCCGAGGCCCACGCGATAGACCGTGACACGGATTGCCATGAACCAGCCCGACTCGAAGATCCGCGACGAGCTCGAGCGCCTGCGCGCCGAGCTAGACGATGCCAACTACCGTTACTACGTCCTCGACGATCCGATCCTTACCGATGCCGACTACGATCGCCGGCTGCGTCGTCTCCAGGAGCTCGAGGACGAGCATCCCGAGCTGGTGACGGCGGACTCGCCCACCCAGCGAGTCGGCGCGCCTCCGGAGGCGGGCTTTCCCGAGGTCGAGCATGCGGTACCCATGCTCTCCCTGGACAACGCCTTCGACGAGGAGGAGATCAAGGCCTTCGTCAGACGTGTCGCCGACCGCCTGGAGGCAAATGGTGAGCCGCTGGCCTTCTGCTGCGAGCCCAAGCTCGATGGGGCCGCGGTCTCGCTGGTCTACGAAGGCGGCGAGCTGACTGCCGGAGTTACCCGGGGCGACGGCCGTACCGGTGAGGGGATTACTTCCAATGTGAAGACGTTGAGGTCGATTCCTCTCAGGCTACGCGGAAAGGAGTGGCCCGATCGCCTCGAGGTGCGTGGCGAAGTCACCATGCGCCACGCAGACTTCGAGGCCATGAATGACAAGGCCAGGGAGGAGGGAAGCAAGGTCTTCGCCAACCCGCGCAACGCCGCCGCCGGCAGTCTGCGCCAGCTCGACCCGCGAGTTACCGACAAGCGTCCCCTGGAGTTCACGGCCTATCAGCTGGTGGATCAGGACATGGCCAGCCTTGCCAATGTCGATGTGCCGACCCACAGCCATCAGATGCAGTTGCTGCGTGACTGGGGGTTTCGGATAAATCCCGAACTGGCGGTGGTCGAGGGGGCCGAGGGGGTCATCGACTACTGCCGGCGGCTCGGCGAGAAGCGTGATTCACTGGGCTACGATATCGATGGCGTGGTGATCAAGGTCGACGACCTGCGCCTGCAGCGCGAGCTGGGCTTCGTGGCGCGCGCCCCGCGCTGGGCCATCGCCTTCAAGTTTCCCGCCCAGGAGGAGACCACCCGCCTCAATGACGTCGAATTCCAGGTCGGCCGCACCGGGGCGATCACCCCGGTGGCACGCCTGGAGCCGGTCTCGGTGGCGGGGGTCACCGTCTCCAATGCCACCCTGCACAACGCCGACGAGATCGCCCGGCTCGGGGTGATGATCGGCGATACCGTGGCGATCCGTCGGGCGGGTGACGTCATTCCCCAGGTGGTCCGGGTGCTCGAGGAGCGCCGTCCGGTCGATGTACGGGCGATCGTCTTCCCCGAGCAATGCCCGGTATGTGGCTCGCAGATCGAGCGCCTGGAGGGCGAGGCGGTGGCACGCTGCTCCGGGGGGCTCTATTGCCCGGCCCAGCGCAAGGAGGCCCTCAAGCACTTCGCCTCGCGGCGCGCGCTGGATATCGATGGCCTCGGCGAGAAGCTGATCGACGCCCTGGTCGAGCGCGACTGGGTATCCACCCCGGCGGATCTCTTTCGCCTGGAGGCCGAGCGCCTGGCCACGCTTCCGCGCATGGGCAAGAAGTCCTCCGAGAACCTGGTGGCCTCGCTCAAGAAGGCCAGGCAGACCACGCTTCCGCGCTTCATCTACGCCCTGGGCATTCGCGAGGTGGGCGAGGCCACCGCGGCCAACCTGGCGCGACACTTCGGCTCCCTTGAGGCGTTGATGGCGGCCGAGATCGAAGCGCTCGAGGCAGTGGAGGACGTGGGACCGGTGGTCGCCGCCCATGTCCACACCTTCTTCCGTCAGGCCCACAACCGGGAGACCATCGACGACCTGATCGCCTGCGGCGTGCACTGGGAGGAGGAGGCCGTGGCCGAGCGGCCCCAGCCCCTGCTCGGCCAGACCTGGGTGCTCACCGGTACCCTGGAGAGCATGACCCGCGATCAGGGCAAGGCCCGCCTCCAGGCGCTGGGGGCCAAGGTGGCCGGCAGCGTATCGAAGAAGACCGCCGGTCTGGTGGCCGGCGAGGCCGCCGGCAGCAAGCTGGAGAAGGCGATGCAGCTGGGTGTGCCGGTACTGGACGAGGAGGCCTTCCTGGCGCGGCTGGCCGCCTGGGAAGCCGGCGAATCCGCAGAGGGCGAGACGCGGGAGGGCGAGTCATGAGCGGCGATCGCTTTATCGAGGTGCCCTACCGCATGCTGCCGGGGGAGACCCTGGATGCCCTGCTGGAGGCCTTCGTCACCCGCCAGGGTTATGACACCACCGATACCGGGGAGGGGATGCGCGGCTGGGTGGCCGAGCTCAAGCGCCAGCTGGAGCGCGGCGAGCTGCTCATCGCCCATGACCTGCGTACCGAGACCACCGAGGTGATGACCCTGGCCCAGTGGCGTGCCTTCGGCCGTGACCTGGCCGACGACGAGGAAGGTTAGTTTCCTCGGATCAGGTCGCGTATCAGCCGCCGCCCCGGGTGCAGGTGGTCCACCAGCGGCTGCTCCAGGGGCAGCGGCTCGTCGCAGATCCGTGAGGCGAGCAGCTCGGCGCACAGCGGCGCGCTGGCCATGCCGCGGGAGCCATGGGCGGCGCTGACCCAGAGGCCCGCATGGTGGCCGCCGGGTGTCTCGGGGATGCGCGTCGCGTCCTTGGCCAGTACCGCGTACTCCTCCCGCCAAGCGTCGGCGTCGGGCACCGGACCACAGTAGGGCGTCTTGTCGGGGCTGGCCGCTCGTACGCCGACCAGCGCGGTGAGCTTCTCGGGGGCGAGGTCGGCGCCGGCGTCGCGCAGGGCGGCGACGAAGTGCGGCAGGCCGCGCTCCAGCTCCTCCAGATTGGCGCGATGGTCGGCCTCGCGTTCGCCGGTATCGGTATCGCCAGGTCCGAAGGTTGCCCCGAAGTTGAGCACGCCATCCGCCGCCGGAGGCACATAGCCGCCGGCGCAGACCACGCGTCCCAGCCGAGGCGCCCCCGCAGGCAGCGCGAGCTGGCTGAGCTGGCCGCGAACCGGCTGCAGCGGCAGCGAGGCGGTCTGGGCGAAGGTGGCCGTCTCGACGGCGCCGGCGATGACCACCTGATCGGCCGTGAGCGGCTCGCCCGTGGCCATCTCCAGCATCCAGCCACTCTCCTGCTGGCGGAGTGCCGCCACCTCGCCGCGCCGGAAGGTGACGCCAGGCGTTGCCGCCAGGCGCACGCAGAGCTCCATGGGTCTGACCCAGGCGGCGTCGGGATAGTCCAGCGCCGGGGCATCGATCCTGACGCCGGCGGCGGCGCTGGCCGCCTCGGCATCCAGCCCCCGCACCACGCTCTCCGGCAGGGGGTGGTTGGCCAGGAAGCGTGCCTGGCGTGCCTGCTCCTTCTCGCTCCGGGCCAGCTGCAGCACCCCGCTGGCCCGCCACAGCTCCTGCCGCGGGTCGAGCCATGCCAGCCAGCGGCGGCTGTGCAGGAAGCCCGCCAGGTAGGTACGGCTCTGCCGATTGGTGTCGGCGGCGAGCTTGACGTAGAGGGCCCCCTGCAGGTGGGTGCTGCCGAGATCGGCGCGCGCGAAGCGGTCGATCAGGGTGACGGTGATGCCGCGCCGGGCCAGGGCGGCGGCGGCGCCGGCGCCGGCGATCCCCGCACCGATGACCGCCACATGGCGGGGCGGCCGGGCGGTCGGCGGTGTGAACCAGGGCGTCTGTCGCCGGCGCTCGTCCACGGGAGGCGTGGCGATCTCGCCGCACAGCATCTCGCGCTTGCGCCCAAACCCCGGTGCCTTGTGCCAGGTGAAGCCGGCAGCGGCCAGGCCGCGCTTGACCACCCCGGCGCAGCTGAAGGTGGCGAAGGTAGCGCCCGGCCGCGAGCGGGCCGCCATGGCCTTGAAGAGCTCGGGCCGCCACATCTCGGGGTTCTTCGCGGGGGCGAAGCCGTCCAGGAACCAGGCGTCGACCCGGCCGTCGAGCAGTGCCAGCCGCTCGGCGGCGTCGCCCAGGTGCAGGTCCAGGGTGACCCGCTCGTCGAGCCATAGCCGATGCACGCCGCCCACCGGTTCGGGCCACTGTGCCACGAGCGCCTCGCCGCGTTCGGCCAGGTCCGGCCAGGCGGCCAGCGCCCTGGCCAGATCCTCGCGGCCGAGCGGAAACTTCTCGGTGGAGACCAGGTGCAGCCGTGCCCCGGCCGGGGCGTGGGCGTCGAAGCAGGCCCAGGCGCAGAGCATGTTGAGTCCGGTGCCGAAGCCGGTCTCGCCGACCACGAAGGGGCGCGGCTCCCGCCACTCCCTGAAGCGCTCCGCCAGGCGATTGCCGGCGACGAAGACGTGCTCGGTCTCGGCGCGACCGTCATGCCGGGAGAAGTAGACGTCATCGAAGGCGGGGGAGTGCGGGGCGTCCTCGCCGCTGGCATCGCTGCGCCAGTCGAGGCGGGCGGTTTCCAGGGCGGCGAGGGGCGGTAGGCCATCGGGGGCGGCGGTCAAGGGTAGCTCCGGAAGCGTTCAAAATTTGATCGGTCGCGCCGCGGGGCCGGGGCCAGGGGGCTGGCGAAAGGAATCCGCGGCGTTTCAACAGTGTTATCCACAGCCTCTGTGCAAAACCGGCTGTTGATAAGCCATCCTGTTCAGGCCGGCGCTCTCAGGGAAGCACCTTCTTGAAGGGCTTCACCGTGACCTTGGCGTAGACGCCGGCGATCATGTAGGGATCGGCGTCGGCCCAGGCCTGGGCCGCCTTGAGGCTGTCGAATTCGGCGACCACCAGGCTGCCGGAGAAGCCGGCCTCGCCCGGGTCCTCGCTGTCGATCGCCGGGTGGGGGCCGGCCAGCACCAGGCGGCCGTCGTCGCGCAGCGCCTCGAGGCGTGCCAGATGGTCCGGGCGAGCGGCCAGTCGGCGCTCCAGGCTGTTGTTCACATCCTCGCTGATGATCGCATAGAGCATGGGTGGCTTCCTTCTGTGGGGGCGGCATTGCCGAGGGGCGGGCGTCATTGACCTGCACTGGATTGACCGGCATTGGCCAGGCGCGCACCATGGTAGGCCATTCTGACAAAGTCGCCGGTCGGCGTCATGCCAATGCCTCCACTTCCCGTTCGCTTCGAGGGTGATCCCGAGCCTCTCCGCATCGATCTGCACATGCACTCCACCGCCTCGGATGGCGCCCTGCCGCCCGCCGAGGTGGTGGCGTTGTGTGCCGCGCGGGGCCTGACCCATATGGCGCTGACCGACCATGACACCGTCGCCGGCGTGGCCGAGGCCGCCGCGGCCGCCGAGGAGAAGGGGCTTGTGCTGATCGCCGGCTGCGAGCTCTCCACCCAGTGGCGCGGCATCGGCATCCATGTGGTGGGATTGTTGCCCGACGGCGCCCGGGGCCCGCTGCTCGAGGGACTGGCGGCCCAGGCCGTGGCACGCGAGAAGCGCGCGGGGACCATCGCCTCACGCATGGAGAAGGTCGGTCTCGCCGATGCCCTGGCCAAAGCCCGGGAGCAGGCCGGCAGCGAGCGTCCCCTGGGGCGCCCCGACTTTGCCCGGGCGCTGGTCGCGGCGGGGCTGGTCCCCGATGTGGCGACCGCCTTCAGGAAGCACCTGGGAAACGGCAAGCCAGGCGACGTCAAGGCGCTGTGGCCGGGTCTCGCCGAGGCGGTGGGCTGGATTGTCGATGCCGGCGGCGTGGCCGTGCTGGCCCATCCGCTGCGCTACTCCCTGACGCGGCGCAAGCGCGGCCTGCTGCTCGACGACTTCGTCGCCGCCGGCGGCCAGGCGGCCGAGCTGGTCAGCGGCTTCCAGAACCCCGACGTGACCCGCGACCTGGCGCGCCAGCTGCAGGAGCGCGACCTCTACGCCTCCCAGGGCAGCGACTTCCACTTTCCCGGCGGCCACCTGGCGCCGGGCAGCATGAGCCCGGTGCCGCGCACCGCTACGCTACCGGTATGGACCCATCCGCGGCTGGCGCCGCGACTCAATTCAGGAGCGTGACCACATGAGCCAGTTCTTCCAGATCCACCCCGAGAACCCCCAGAAGCGCCTGATCGACCAGGCGATCGGGATCATCCGTGCGGGCGGCGTGGTGGCCTATCCCACCGACTCCGGCTATGCCCTGGGCTGCCACCTGGGCGAGAAGAAGGCCATCGACAAGATCAAGTGGCTGCGCTCCCTGGACGACAAGCACAACTTCACCCTGGTGTGCTCCGACCTCTCCGAGATCGGCACCTATGCCAAGGTCGACAACGCCGTGTTCCGCCTGCTCAAGGCCCACACCCCCGGCGCCTACACCTTCATCCTCAACGCTACCACCGAGGTGCCACGCCTGCTGCTGCACCCCAAGCGGCGCTCCATCGGCGTGCGCGTGCCTGACCACGCCATCACCCACGCCCTGCTGGCGGCCCTCGGCGAGCCGCTGATGAGCGTGACCCTGATCCCGGTGGGCGAAGAGTTGCCGATGACCGATGCCGAGGAGATCCGCGAGCGCTTCGGTGCCCACCTCGACCTGATCATCGACGGCGGCGCCTGCCATCTGGAGCCCACCAGCGTGGTGGACCTGCGTGACCTGCCGCCGGTGATCCTGCGCGAGGGGCGCGGCGACGTCGAACCCTTCCGCGAGTAAGTCTCTCTCCCGTGGCGGTCAGGCGTCGTTGCCCTTGCCGCCATGTTCCTCCCACCAGGCCTCCTGCTCCTCCTCGGAGAGCTGCGGGTCGGGGCTGTCCTCATCCAGCCAGGTGCCACACAGCAGGCAGTACTTGGCGCGCTGCTCGTGGCGGTCGTGGCCGCAGCCGGGGCAGGCCTCGTCGGAGTAGCGGTCGGCGCGGATCGAGCGAATCACCTCGGCGGAGAAGACCCCGGTGGGCACGGCGATGATGGAGTAGCCGATCAGCATCACCATCACCGAGATCGCCTGGCCCAGCGGGGTCACCGGCACGATGTCGCCGAAGCCCACGGTGGTCAGGGTGACGATGGCCCAGTAGATCGCCGTAGGGATGCTGGTGAATCCGGCCTCGGCGGGCTCGATCAGGTAGACGATCGAGGCGAAGATCGAGACCAGCATGAAGACGGTGAACAGGAACAGGAAGATCTGGTGGCTGCTGCGCTTCAGGGCCCCGATCAGCAGCCGGCCTTCGCCGACGAACTCCATCAGCCGCAGCACCCGGAAGATGCGCAGGGTGCGCAGCAGGCGCACCATCACCAGGGTCTGGGCCCCGGGCAGAAGCAGTGCCAGCCAGGTGGGCAGGATGGCGATCAGGTCCACCATGCCGTAGAAGCTCTTGAGGTACTGAAGAGGCCGCTCCAGGCAGTAGAGGCGTGCCGCCAGTTCCAGGGTGAAGGCGATGGTGAACCCCCACTCCAGCCAGAAGAACAGCGTGCCGTAGTCGGCCCGCAGGCTCTCGATGCTCTCCAGCATCACCACCAGCACGCTGGCGAGTATCGCCACGATCAGGGCGATATCGAAGCCCTTGGCCAGCGGGGTATCGGACTCGAAGATGATCTGGAAGACCCGGGTACGCAGGCCTTCGCCGGCGGGTTTGGGCAGGTGGTTCACGGGCGGCGTCCTTGTAGGTGGGGTCAGGCCAGGGGCTCTCGGCCCGACAAATGGTGCGACAACTCCAGCAGGCAGCGTCCGAGGGCAGGCGTCAGCCACCTATCATCGACCAGGGCGTCGGCGAGTGCACCTGCCGCCTCGCGCGTAACAGTGTCGCCCTGCGCGGCGAGTCGCCGGAAGGCCTCTCGGGCCGCCGCGTGGCACTCGGCGCGACCGCTGTCGGCGTGGGCGTCAAGTGCCACCACGGCGCGGTGCAACCAGGCCTGTGGCGAGCTCCCCTCGGGCAGGCGCCACTCGCTCGCGAGCAGGGCGCCGCCGCGAGCCGCCTTGCTGGTGTCCGAGGGACGCAGCGCCACGTGCTCGGCCAGCGCCTCGGCCAGCGACCACAGGGCGGCCGGCTCGCCCGCCTTGAGCTCCAGCTCCAGCTCGCGGATCACCACGCGGCGATCCCCTGCGGTGATCTCGCCCTCGTCCAGCGCCAACTCGATCCTTGCCCCGCGGTGCTCAAGCTGCCAGGTCTCGCGACGAAAGTCCGTGGTAAAGCGCGCCTCCAGGCGTTCCAGCACGTCCCGGCCCAGCGCGGCCGGCGGCAGCCCTGCCAGGCCGGCCAGGTCCAGCCCCGGCCCCGGGACCTGCCACTCCCACTCGCCGCGGCGCGACAGGCCACCACCGCCTTCACCACGGGTCTTCACCGTCTGCAGCAGACGGTCATCGAGCCGGCGCAGGCGCAGCGCCATGCGCGCCGCTTCCAGCTCACCCGCGGGGGTGTCGAAGTAGGTGTTGCCGAGGAAGGCGACGCCCGGTGCGATCTCCTCGAGCAACGGGTGATGGCGCAGGGCGTCGGGGCCCTCGGGGCCCAGGGCGAGCTTGAGCTCGATCTCTTGACTCATGTGGCGGCGGCCTCGATCAGATGACGTTTGAGTGAATATTTCATGACGATAGCAGCAGTGGTCACTATACTGTCGCCGCCATTTTCCAGGTTTCGAGATGCCCTATGGTGACATCCAATCCCTTCTCCGCGATGTTCGGTCGCTCGCCATTCCAGCCGTTGCTGACCCATATCGTCAAGACGAGCGAGTGTGCCGACCAGCTTCTGCCGTTCTTCGAGGCGACCCTGGTGGGCGACTGGGATGCGGCGGCGATCCACCGCGAGTCGGTCACGCGCCTCGAGCATGAGGCCGATGAGCTCAAGACCGAGCTGCGCCTCAACCTCCCCAATACCATGTTCCTGCCGGTATCACGCTCCGACCTGCTCGACCTGATCAGCGTCCAGGACAAGATCGCCAACAAGGTCCGCGACATCACCGGCATCATGCTCGGCCGGCGCATGCAGGTGCCCGAGGAGCTGGCTCAGCCGATGCGTGACTACATGCGCACCGCGGTGGCCTGCGTGGCCCAGGCGCGCCACGCACTGGAGGAGCTCAAGGATTTGCTCGAGTCCGGTTTCGGCCGCAACGTCAGCGACGTGATGCAGAAGCTGATCCGCGAGCTGCATCGCCTGGAGCAGCAGGCCGACGACCAGCAGATTGCCATCCGCCGCCAGCTGTTCGGCCTCGAGGATCGCATGCCCCCGGTAGACGTGATGTTCCTCTACAAGATCATCGACTGGGTGGGTGAGCTTTCCGACCGCGCCGAGCGCGTCGGTAGCCGCCTGCAGATCATGACGGCCAACTGAATTCCACGGCCCCGGTGATCCCGGAGCCGCCACCAGCACGCCATCCAACGACCGCAACGAGGGGACACATCCTCATGTCGATCATTGCGCAGCACGGCGAGATCTTCATCATCCTGGCCTGCCTCTTCGGCTTCTTCATGGCCTGGGGTGTAGGTGCCAACGACGTCGCCAACGCCATGGGCACCTCGGTAGGCTCTCGCGCCATCACCATCAAGCAGGCGATCATCATCGCCGTGATCTTCGAGTTCCTCGGCGCCTGGCTGGCCGGTGGTGAGGTCACCAACACCATTCGCAAGGGGATCATCGACCCCGAGATGCTCCAGGAAGACCCGCAGCTGCTGGTCTACGGCATGCTGGCGGCGCTGCTGGCGGCCGCTACCTGGCTGCTGATCGCCTCCATGAAGGGCTGGCCGGTCTCCACCACCCACTCCATCGTCGGCGCCATCGTCGGCTTCTCGGTAGCCGGCCTTGGTGCCTCTGCCGTGGACTGGGGGGCGGTTGGCCAGATCGCCGCCAGCTGGATCGTCTCACCACTGCTCGCCGGTACCATCGCCTTCACCCTGTTCAAGTCGGTACAGCACCTTATCTTCGAGGCCAGTGACCCCTTCGCCGCGGCCAAGCGCTATGTGCCCATGTACGTCTTCCTGGTCGGCTTCGCGGTGACCATGGTGACCCTGACCAAGGGCCTCAAGCACGTCGGCCTGGACCTCAGCTTCGGCGCCAGTCTGCTGCTTTCGATCCTCGCTGGCCTGCTTGTCTCGGCACTCGGCGGTTTCATGGAGCGGCGGGTGCAGGCCAGCAGCCGCAAGACCGATCAGTTCGGCTTCAGCGGGGTCGAGCGGGTGTTCGGCGTACTGATGATCTTCACCGCCTGCGCCATGGCCTTCGCCCACGGCTCCAACGACGTGGCCAATGCCGTGGGCCCGCTGGCGGCGGTGATCAGCGTGGTGCAGACCGGCGGTGAGATCGAGGCCGCGGCCCTGGTGCCCTGGTGGGTGCTGGTGCTGGGCGGCGGCGGCATCGTCGTCGGCCTGGTCACCTACGGTCGAAAGGTGATCGCCACCGTGGGGACCGGCATCACCGAGCTGACGCCCAGTCGTGGCTTCGCCGCCACCCTGGCCGCCGCGGTCACCGTGGTGCTGGCCTCGGGCACGGGCCTGCCGATCTCCACCACCCACACCCTGGTGGGGGCCGTGCTGGGCGTGGGCCTGGCCCGCGGCATGGCGGCGCTGAACCTGCGCGTGATCGGCACCATCGCCATGTCATGGCTGATCACCCTGCCCGCCGGTGCGGGCCTGGCGATCCTGTTCTTCTTCACCTTCAAGGGCATGTTCGGCTAAGCGTCGAGCGGCAAGCACCGAGCGACAGGAAACCCCGATGGTCGAGGCCTCGGGGTTTCCATTTGTCGCGGCCGGTGCCACGCTGCCGCTTGGCCGCTTGGCCGCTTGGCCGCTGCCGCCGTTTTCATCGCTCTGCTATAGTCGTGGCTCCCCAGCTGCTATCGTTCACCCGCTGCCGGAGAGCGGCCCTTGGATACACGCTTCCCCTTCGTCGACTGGTTTCGCAACTCCTCGCCCTACATCAACGCCCATCGCGGACGAACCTTCGTCATCCTGATCGAGGGCGAGGCGATGGCGCGCGGTCGCGGCGAGCAGCTGGTGCAGGATCTGGCGCTGCTGCATACCCTGGGGGTGCGGCTGGTGGTGGTGTTCGGCATCCGCCCTCAGGTTCGACAGGCGCTGGAGGCCGCGGGAATCACGCCGGGACAGCACCAGGGGCGCTGGGTCGCCGAAGGTGAGGTCATGGCTTGCATCGAGCGTGTTGCCGCCGAGCAGCGGCTGTGGCTGGAGGCGCGTTTCTCGCTGGGGCTGCCCAACACGCCCATGCATGGCGTCGAGCTCACTGCTGTCTCCGGCAACCTGGTGATGGCCAAGCCGCTGGGAGTTCGTGAGGGGGTCGATTTCGATCACAGCGGGGAGGTGCGCCGGGTGCGTATCCAGGCGATCGAAGGGCTGCTGGAAAAGGGGGCGTTGGTGGTGCTGCCGCCGTTGGGCTTCTCCAGCACCGGCGAGGTGTTCGACCTTGATGCCTCCGACGTGGCCCAGCACGCCGCCATGGCGCTGTCAGCCGACAAGCTGATCCTGCTCGGCGAGGCCAGCGGCCTGTTCGACGCAAGCGGCCAGCTGCAGCGCCAGCTGACGCCCGCCGACGCGGGGCCGCTGCTGGCCCAGGCGGTCCCCGGCAGCGAGTTGGCGCGCCATCTGGAGGCCGCCTGCCAGGCGGCCCGCCATGGCGTGGCACGCACCCACCTGCTCTCATGGCATGACCACGATGCCCTGCTCGGTGAGCTCTTCACCCGCGACGGTGTGGGTACCATGATCACCCAGCACCGCTACGAGCAGCTGCGTTCGGCGGAGCTGGCGGATATCGGCGGCCTGCTGGAACTGCTCGAGCCCCTGGAGCGGCGAGGCATGCTGGTACCGCGCTCCCGGGAACGTCTCGAGCACCAGATTGACGACTACGTGGTTATCGAGCGCGATGGCATGATCATCGGCTGTGCGGCCCTGCATCGTTTCGACGAAGCCGAGATGGGCGAGCTGGCCTGCGTGGCGGTTCACGACGACTACCGCGGCGGTGCCCGGGGTGAGCTGCTGCTCGCCGAGCTCGAGCGCCGCGCCCGGCGCCAGGGATTGTCGGCGCTGTTCGCTCTGACTACCCACACCACGCACTGGTTCTTCGAGCACGGCTTTCGTCTGGCCGATCTCGAGGCACTGCCGCCGCTGCGCCGGGACACCTACAACCACGCCCGCAAGTCCAAAGTGCTGGTCAAGTCGCTGGGCTGAGCCGGGGTGTCGCCGCGTGGCACCATGCATGGCGCCACTGTCGCTGCATTGCGACTCTCCAAGCTGCTGAAAATAAAGTGTTTATCGAAAGTCTCTCGCTTTCCGTCGCCTCCTGGCGACGGATTGTCGCCCGAAATCCCTCCGTTATCTTCCTCCTGCCGTTGTGCCAGATTCGCGTTGTTTTTAACTATCTGAAAATAAGTGATTTTTCAGTTTCTGGCACGGCTATCGCAATACTCTTGGTGAGCAACGAAAGCGGTTCATTACGGCTCGAACCGTTTCGATCACCGAGGGGGCGAAACCACGCTGCCCTGTGCCTCGCCTCCCGGCGATCAGCGTCTGCTCCTAGCGATGTGTGACTTAGGTTGCGATGAGACGGGTACCGACACGGTCATGGACGCGTACCCCAAGGGCAAGGATGCCCCGGCATGGATGCCTCTCCCCCCTTGCGGGGGATCGAATCGCGCAGTGGCGTCACGGCCCGACCCGATGCGGCCAGGCCGGACGACACTGCCAGAAACGAAGCAGGACGATGCGCCTGGCGCATCGGCCGCATGAGGAAGGCCAGCCCCTGGTGGCAGATGGCTGACTCATGGCTTCGAGGGCCTTCCCCGGCCCGTTTGGAAGGGTGAGCGCTGGATGGATCAGGCCACCAGCGGTGATCCTTTCAGACCCTTCAGTTCCCTGCGTACTTGGGCCGGCCCTGCCGGCCTTTTTTTTGCCGCCCACCCAGCCTCGGGCGAAGGGCACGGCTCCCGAGCAAACTCTGGTATCCTGAAGGTCCGACATGATGGCAGCCCCATCCACCGTCCCGCCCCTCGGCCTCCTGCAAAGAACGCTGGACATGACCACTCGAGTCGCCCGTCGCTGGCGCCCCCGCTCCCTGTTGCAGCTGGTACTGATCGCCTTCCTGGTGGTGATGCTGCCGCTGGGTGTGCTGATGTTCCAGGCGGGCCAGGCGCTCACCGAGCTGACCCGGCTGGCCGACGTCAGCGCCCGCCAGGCGGTGGAGGAGACTCGGCGCGCCCGGACCCTGGGGGCGCTGGCGCTGGAGATGGAGCGCAGCGCCCGCCAGTATGCGGTACTCGAGCAGGAGAGCCTGCTGGAGATCTACAGCGAGCGCCTGGCGGAGTACCGCGAGCTGCTGGGGCTGCAGCGTGAGCTGCTCCCCGAGGACCCTGACGTGGCGGCACAGGCGCGCCAGCTCGACGAGTTGGCGGCGCTGCCGGGACTCCCTCTGGAGGCACTCGAGGAGAAGCTCGCCGAGTTCCCCGTGTTTGCTCAGCGCACCGAGGCGATCCGTCAGGCCACCAATCGGCGCATCGATACCCGTATCGATGCGATCCGCGAGCGGGCCCAGGGCGTCCAGGGCCGGCTGTGGTGGCAGACCGGTGCGCTGGTTTCCGCCAGCCTGGTGATGATGCTGCTGTTCTCGTGGCTGATCATTCGCCCGGTGCACCAGCTGGAGCGCCGCATCCTGCGGATCGGCAGCGGTGCCCGTGATGAGCCGCCGCGCCCGGTGCAGGGGCCGGCGGAGCTGGTCAAGCTGGATGAACGCCTCGACTGGCTCGCCTCGCGGCTTGCCGAGCTGGAGGCCGAGAAACAGCAGTTCCTGCGCCATATGTCCCATGAACTCAAGACCCCGCTGGCCAGCGTGCGCGAGGGCTCGGCGCTGCTCGCCGACGGGGTGGTCGGAGAGCTGACACCCCAGCAGCTGGAGATCCTCGAGCTGATCGATGGCAGCGGCCGCGAGCTGCAGCGGCTGATCGAGCAGCTGCTCGACTACAACCTGCTGCAGCAGAGTCGGCGTGTGGAGGTCGAGCGGCTCGACGTTGCCACCCTGGTGCGTGAGGTGCTGGCCAAGCACCGCCTGGCGCTGTCCAACAAGGGGATGCGGGTCGAGTGCTTCGACGGCCCGGTGACGTGGGTGCTGGACCGCACTGCGACTGGCCATATCCTCGACAATCTGGTGTCCAACGCCATCGCCTACGGTGCCGATGGTGGCGAACTGGAGATTCGTGCTCGCCAGCGACGCGGCAGTCTGGAGCTGGAGGTGGCCAACAGCGGTGAGCCCATCGCCGAGGTCGACCGTCCGCGGCTGTTCGAGGCCTTCTACCAGGGGCGCACCCGACGCAAGGGGCCGCTCAAGGGCTCGGGCATCGGCCTCTCGGTGGCGGCGGACTGTGCACGCCTCCAGCAGGGTGAGCTGGCGCTGGTGGAGGATCCGCGCCTGGCGGTCTGCTTCCGCCTGACGCTGCCGCGGGCCGTCCCGTCCATGAGAGACCATAACCTCACGCCTGCCGGGATGGCAGGCCAAGATGCAAGGAGCTGATGTCATGAATCTTCGCCCTCTGCTGGCCTGCCTGCTGGCCGTGTGGCTGGCCGGCTGCGAGTTGCTGCCCCGGGCGCCCTTCGAGCTGCCCTCCAGCCGCACCACCTCCGAGGCGGCCGCCTCGGCCAGCGGCTGCCATGCTGACCTGCCGAGCTTCGCCAGCGAGGAGTGCCTGCTGAACGAGTGGATCGACCTGGGGCTGGCGTCCCAGCGTGGTGATCATGTCTGGCGCCAGGCGATGCTCACGCGCCTGGAGGGGGACTCAACGGAGCGGCGCCTGGCCCGCGCCGTGGTGCTCGCCTGGGGCAACCAGAGCCAGTGGGAGCGCGCCTCGGAGCTCTACAAGGCCGATCTCGCCGCCGCGCCGGTGCTTCTGCAGCCGCTGCTGCGCTACTGGCTCAACGAGCTCGAGGGCCGTCGTGCCAGGGCCGGCAGGCTGAATGCCGCAGAGTCGGCTCAGGCACAGAGCGAGGCGAGCCGCGCGGCGCTGGAAGAGGAAAATGCCGACCTGGAGAAGAAGCTCGAGGCGCTGACCGCCATCGAGCGCAGCATCAACCTGCGTCAGCAGGCCGACGAGTGATGGAGGACCCGACGTGAAGAACCTGCCCCCCCTGCAAGCCCGCGCTGAATCGACACGAATGGCGGCCGCCGGGAGTGCCGGTCGTCGGCAACCTGCGCATATCCTGCTGGTGGATGACGACGTTAGCCTGCTCAAGCTGCTGGGCATGCGCCTGGAGAGTCGCGGCTACCGGCTCACCACCGCCGAGAGCGGCCGCGAGGCGCTACGCTCGCTGGAGGTCGATCGCCCCGACCTGGTGCTTACCGACCTGCGCATGGACGAGATGGATGGCCTGGCGCTGTTCCGTGAGGTACAGCGCGAGGCGCCGGGACTGCCGGTGATTCTGCTCACCGCCCACGGTTCGATTCCCGACGCCGTCGCCGCCACTCGTGAGGGGGTGTTCAGCTTCCTGACCAAGCCGGTGGACCGCGATGAGCTGTTCGAGGCCATCGAGGAGGCGCTGGCCCAGGCACCGGGGGTCACCCCCGAGGGTGACGAGGCCTGGCGCGCCGGGATCATCACCCACAGCCCCGAGATGGAGCGGCTGCTGGAGCAGGCGCGCATGGTGGCGGCTTCCGACGTCAGCGTGCTGGTGACTGGCCCCTCCGGCTCCGGCAAGGAGCTGATGGCCAAGGCCATCCATCGCGCCAGCCGACGAGCCGACAAGCCCTTCGTGGCGATCAACTGCGGTGCGCTGCCGGAACAGCTGCTGGAGAGTGAGCTCTTCGGACACGCCAAGGGCGCCTTCACCGGGGCGGTGAGTGAGCATCAGGGCCTGTTCCAGGCCGCCGATGGTGGCACCCTGTTCCTGGACGAGATCGGTGACATGCCGCTGTCGCTGCAGGTCAAGTTGCTGCGCGCCCTGCAGGAACGCCAGATCCGCCCATTGGGCTCCACTACCCAGGTCCCGGTGGATGTGCGGGTCATTTCCGCCACCCATCGCGACCTCGATCGCGCCATGAGCGAGGGGGAGTTCCGCGAGGATCTCTACTACCGCCTCAACGTGGTCAACCTGCGCCTGCCCCCGCTCCATGAGCGCGCCGAGGATGTGCCACTGCTGGCCAAGCACCTGGTGGCCCAGGCCGCCGAGCGCCACAAGCCCTTCGTCAAAGGCTTCTCGCCGGAGGCCCTCAAGCTGCTCGCCGCCAGTGCCTGGCCGGGCAACGTCCGCCAGCTGGTCAACGTGGTGGAGCAGTGCGTGGCGCTGACCGGGACCGCCATCATTCCCGAGGCGCTGGTGGCCCAGGCCCTGGCTGCCGAGGAGCAGGCCCTGCCCACCTTCAACGACGCCCGGGCGGCCTTCGAGCGCCGCTACCTGATCAAGGTGCTCAAGCTCACCGAGGGCAACGTCACCCAGGCGGCGCGCATCGCCGGACGCAACCGCACCGACTTCTACAAGCTGCTGGGGCGTCACGACCTGGAGCCCTCCACCTTCAAGCCCGAGCGCTGAGCTCCCTTCCAACGCAAGGCCCCCGCCGATTGGCGGGGGCCCGGGGCGACGCGCGGTAGAGCGCTTACTTCTGCGGCAGCTTGGCGCGACGCAGGTAGGGGAAGACGGTCTCGAACTCGCCGTACTTCGCCTTGGCATCCTCGTCGGAGACGCTGGTGGGGATGATCACATCCTGGCCCAGGTTCCAGTCGGCCGGGGTGGCCACACCTTCGCCGTTGGCGGTCTGCAGCGCATCCAGCGCGCGCAGTACCTCGGCGAAGTTGCGACCGACGTTCATCGGGTAGGTCATGGAGAGCTTGAGCTGCTTGTCCGGACCGATGATGAACACCGAGCGCACAGTGGCGCTGTCATTGGGGGTGCGGCCGTCCGGGAGGTAGGCATCGGCGGGCAGCATGTCGAACAGCTTGGCGACCTTGAGGTCCTCGTCGGCGATGATCGGGAAGCCGACGTCACAGCTGGCGAAGCTGGCGATGTCCTTGATCCAGCCCTTGTGCTCCTCGACGCCATCCACCGAAATGCCGATCACCTTGGTGCCGCGCTTCTTCCACTCCTCGCCGAGCTTGGCGACGGCGCCGAATTCCGTGGTGCACACCGGGGTGAAGTCCTTGGGGTGGGAGAACAGGATCGCCCAGCTGTCGCCGATCCACTCATGGAAACGGATTGGGCCCTGGCTGGTATCGGCTTCGAAATCCGGTACAACATCATTGATGCGCAGAGACATGGTGGTACTCCCTGTTGCGTGGTGATAAGCCCCCACCCGTGGCGGGGACGTCGTGAGGATATTCGACGTAACGGCATCTGGCCGATGGCGTCAAGACTTCTTGTGACTAAGCTTAGGGAGTTCTCTTTGGAATAACTATATTCCTAAAACTATCAGCTCGATTGTTCCCTGGCCTGCGGTTTGGTGTCGCGGCGGAGCACCTCCAGCGTCAGGCGCCCTTCGCCCAGTCGGGCGGCCAGGCGGTCGCCGGGGGCGGTGTCGTCGGCGCGACGCACCACGCGTCCCTGCTCGTCCTCGAGGATCGCGTAGCCGCGGCCGAGCACCGCCAGCGGGCTGACCGCCTGCAGCTCCCGGGCCACCCCGGCCAGGCGCTCGCGATGGCGCGCCAGCTCCCGCGGCGCGGCGGTGGCCAGGCGTTGCCTGGCCGCCTCGAGCCGGCGTTCGGCCAGCGTCAGCTGGCGGCCGGGAGGATGTGCCGCCAGGCGGCGCTCCAGCTGGCTCTGGCGGCGCCGGGCCTCGGCCAGGCGTGCCTGGATGGCACGCGTCAGTCGCCCGGTGAGCTGGGCCAGGGCCTGGCGCTGACGCTCGAGCCCCTCGCCGGGGTGGCGCAGCCGCGCACGCAGGTAATCCAGCCGCTGGCCCTCGGCGTCGAGGCGTGCCTGAACCGCTCGCTGCAGGCGAGACTCTCGCGTCTCGAGACGTTGGGCGAGCTCGCGGCGGTCCGGCACCAGCCGCTCCGCGGCGGCGGAAGGCGTGGGGGCCCGCGCATCGGCGGCGAAGTCGGCGAGGGTCACGTCCACCTCGTGGCCCACCGCCGACATCACCGGCAGCCGTGAGTGGAAGATCGCCCGGGCCAGGAGCTCGTCGTTGAAGGCCCACAGGTCCTCCAGGCTGCCGCCACCTCGGGTGAGCAGGATGGCATCCCGGTCCGGGTCCAGGCTCGACTGGCGATTGAGCAGGCCCAGCGCCGAGATCATCGCCGGCACCGCCTCGCGCCCCTGCACCGCCACCGGGATCAGCGTCACGTTGACCATCGGCCAGCGGGCGGCGAGCACCGCCAGTACATCACGGATCGCCGCACCGCTGGGCGAGGTGACCACCAGCAGGTGGCGCGGGGGGCAGGGCAGGGGACGGGCGTTGGCGAACACCCCCTCGGCGGAGAGCCGCGCCTTGAGCCGCTCGAAGGCCGCCAGCAGCTCGCCCACGCCGGTGGCCTGTACCGCTTCCGCGATCAGCTGGTAGTCGCCCCTGGGCTCGAAGATCGACAGCCGCCCGCGGACCTTGACCCGGTCGCCGTCGCGCATGGGCGCGCCCACGAAGCGCGCACGGTTGCGGAACAGGGCGGCGCGCAGCTGGGCCTGCTCGTCCTTGAGGGTGAAGTAGACGTGGCCGGAGCTCGGCCGTGACACCCCGGAGAGCTCGCCCTCGACCCAGACCTCGCCGAAGCGCCCCTCCAGCAGCTGGCGGGCGCTGCGGTTGAGCTCGCTGACGGAGAGCGGCGGGGCGTCGGGGTGGTGCATGGCGTCGGCTCGGTTGGTATCAGGCGTTCAGGGTAGCATGACGTCTCGCTGGACCGTGACGTGACCCGCCCTCGGCCGTTATAATGGTTGATTAACTTCACCTGCCCCTTCTTCCCACCAGCTCACTGGGTGTTGCCGATATGCTACGTATGGCCCAAGAAGCCCTGACGTTCGATGACGTCCTCCTCGTGCCCGGTTACTCCGATGTCCTGCCCAAGGACGTCAGCCTGCGGACCCGACTGACCCGCGACCTCTACCTCAATATCCCGCTGGTCTCCGCCGCCATGGATACCGTGACCGAAGCCCGCCTGGCCATCGCCATGGCCCAGGAGGGGGGCATCGGCATCATCCACAAGAGCATGACCATCGCCCACCAGGCGGCCGAGGTGCGCAAGGTCAAGAAGCATGAGAGCGTGATCGTCAAGGACCCGGTCACCGTGAGCCCCAAGGCCAAGCTCGAGGATCTGCTGGCCATGGCCGAGGAGCACGGCTTCTCGGGTTTCCCGGTGGTGGAGGGCGAGACCCTGGTGGGCATCGTCACCGAGCGTGACATGCGCTTCCAGCCCAACCACGGCGACAGCGTGGCCGACATCATGACCCCCGCCGAGAAGCTAGTCACCGTGCCGGTCGGCACCGAGCTCGCCGTGATCAAGGGCAAGATGCAGGAGCACCGCATCGAGAAGATGCTGGTGGTGGATGACGCCTTCCGCCTGCGTGGCCTGGTCACCTTTCAGGATATCGAGAAGGCGCGCACCTTCCCCAATGCCGCCAAGGACGCCGATGGCCGCCTGCTGGTCGGCGCCGCCGTGGGCACCGGCCTCGAGACACCGGACCGCATCGCCGCCCTGGCCGAGGCCGGCGTCGACGTGGTGGTGATCGATACCGCCCATGGCCATTCCAAGGGCGTGATCGAGCGGGTGCGCTGGGCCAAGGAGCACTTCCCGCAGGTCCAGGTGATCGGCGGCAACATCGCCACCGCCGAGGCGGCGAAGGATCTGGCCGAGGCCGGTGCCGACGCCGTCAAGGTGGGCATCGGCCCCGGTTCCATCTGCACCACCCGCATCGTCGCCGGTGTCGGCGTGCCGCAGATCACCGCCGTCTCCAACGTGGCCGCGGCGCTCGCCGCCTACGATATCCCGCTGATCGCCGACGGCGGCATCCGCTTCTCCGGTGACCTGGCCAAGGCCGTGGCGGCCGGGGCCAGTGCGGTGATGGTGGGCGGCCTGCTTGCCGGCACCGAGGAGGCCCCCGGCGAGATCGAGCTCTACCAGGGGCGTACCTACAAGGCCTACCGCGGCATGGGCTCCATGGGTGCCATGTCCCAGACCCAGGGCAGCGCCGATCGCTACTTCCAGGACAAGGATGCGGGCGCCGAGAAGCTGGTGCCGGAAGGCATCGAGGGCCGCGTACCCTACAAGGGCATGATGGGCGCCATCGTCCATCAGCTGATGGGCGGCCTGCGTGCCTCCATGGGCTACACCGGCTGCCGCGACGTTCAGGAGATGCGCACCAAGCCGCAGTTCGTGCAGATCACCGGTGCCGGCTTCGCCGAATCCCATGTGCACGACGTGCAGATCACCAAGGAAGCCCCCAACTACCGCGCGGGTTGATACACGCTTGACGCCGGGAGGCTTGAAGCTGGAAGTGGCCGCGCCGCTTCCAGCTTTCGTGTTTCCGGGCCGTTCGCCTCTCAAAGGAAAGGCCAGATGACCGACATTCACGCCCACAAGATCCTGATCCTCGACTTCGGCTCCCAGTACACCCAGCTGATCGCCCGCCGGGTGCGCGAGATCGGTGTCTACTCCGAGGTTCGCGCCTTCGACATCAGCGAGGCCGAGATCCGCGAGTACGCCCCCAACGGCATCATCCTCGCCGGCGGCCCGGAATCCGTCACCGAGCTCGACTCGCCCCGTGCCCCGGCGTGCGTGTTCGAGATGGGCCTACCAGTGCTGGGCATCTGCTATGGCATGCAGACCATGGCCGAGCAGCTCGGCGGCGCCGTGGAGGGCTCCCATGTCCATGAGTTCGGCTATGCCCAGATCCGCCTCGACGCCGAGACGGCGCTGTTCCGCGACATCTCGGACCATATCGACCACGAGACCGGCCGCAACCTGCTCGACGTCTGGATGAGCCACGGCGACAAGGTCTCCCGCGTGCCCGACGCCTTCACCGTCACCGCCTCCACGCCGAGCTGCCCCATTGCCGCCATGGCCTGGGAGGAGAAGCGCTTCTATGGCGTGCAGTTCCACCCCGAGGTGACCCATACCCTGCAGGGCCAGCGCATCCTCGAGCACTTCGTGATCGACATCTGCCAGGCCGAGTGCAACTGGACCCCGGCCCAGATCATCGAGGACCAGATCACCCGGGTGCGCGACCAGGTGGGTGACCGCCATGTGCTGCTCGGCCTCTCCGGCGGCGTGGATTCCTCGGTGGTGGCGGCGCTGCTGCACAAGGCGATCGGTGACCAGCTGACCTGTGTGTTCGTCGACAACGGCCTGCTGCGCAAGGCCGAGGGCGACCAGGTGATGGAGACCTTCGCCCGCCACATGGGCGTGAAGGTGATCCGCGTGGACGCCGAGGACCTGTTCCTCGACAAGCTGAAGGGCGAGGCCGACCCCGAGGCCAAGCGCAAGATCATCGGCAACACCTTCATCGACGTGTTCGACGCCGAGGCCGCCAAGATCGAGGGTGTGGACTTCCTGGCCCAGGGGACCATCTATCCGGACGTGATCGAGTCCGCCGCCGCCAAGACCGGCAAGGCGCACGTGATCAAGTCGCACCACAATGTGGGTGGCCTGCCCGAGACCATGAAGCTCAAACTGGTCGAACCGTTGCGCGAGCTGTTCAAGGATGAGGTGCGCAAGCTCGGTGTCGAGCTCGGCCTGCCCTACGACATGGTCTACCGCCACCCCTTCCCGGGGCCGGGCCTGGGCGTGCGCATCCTCGGCGAGGTGAAGAAGGAGTACGCCGACATCCTGCGCGAGGCCGACGCCATCTTCATCGAGGAACTGCACCGCGCCGACTGGTACCACAAGACCAGCCAGGCCTTCGCGGTCTTCCTGCCGGTCAAGTCCGTCGGCGTGGTCGGCGATGCCCGCCGCTACGAGTGGGTCATCGCCCTGCGCGCCGTGGAGACCATCGACTTCATGACCGCCCGCTGGGCCCATCTGCCCTATGAGCTGCTGGAGACAGTCTCCAACCGCATCATCAACGAGATCAGCGGCGTCTCCCGCGTGACCTACGACGTCTCGAGCAAGCCGCCGGCTACCATCGAGTGGGAGTGATCGCCCCGGCGATCCGGTAGGCTAGGAAGGGCCCGCCATCGGCGGGCCCTTCGTGTATCCGGCCCACACAGGGAGGTGACAGCATGGCAATACCGGATTTTCAGACGCTGATGCGTCCGGTGCTCGAATTTGCGGCGGGTGCTCAGGAGCGCTCGATGAAGGAAACTCACCCGGTGTTGGCTGATCAGTTTCGGCTTACGGAGGAAGAAAGAGAGCAGCTATTGCCCAGCGGCCGAGTCCGGCTTTTCCGTAACCGTGTCGCGTGGGCTGTTACCCATCTGAAGAAAGCAGGCCTTCTGGAGCCTCGGCGTCGAGGTGTCTATGCCATCACCCCTCAGGGGCAAAAGGTCCTGGCGGATGCGCCAGATCGCATTACTTTGAATTACTTGATGCAGTTCGAGGCCTTTCGGGAGTTTCGTAACCAGCGCAGTAGCAACGAAAGTTCGAATATCAATGGCGAGACAGCAAAGCAGTCCACCCCCGATCTTGAAGACGAGGGCCAGACGCCAGAAGAATCGCTTGCCAACGCATGGAATGAGATTCAGGAGAACCTGGAGTCTGAAGTGGCGGACCAGATCAAGCAGGTCTCGCCCTCGTTCTTCGAACAGTTGGTGGTAGATGTGCTGATCGCCATGGGATACGGCGGTGAGCGCCTCGGTGCGGGGCGTGCGGTTGGTCAGAGCGGCGATGGCGGCATCGATGGAATCATCGACGAGGATCCTCTCGGCCTGGACGTTATCTATCTGCAGGCTAAGCGCTGGGAAGGCGTGGTCGGGCGCCCCGAGATCCAGAAGTTTGCCGGCGCCCTCCAAGGGCGGCGTGCCAAGAAGGGTGTCTTCATAACCACCTCGAGCTTCACCCGCGAGGCGCGTGAGTACGCGTCGATGATCGACAATCGGATCGTGCTGATCGATGGACATCGTCTGGCCCGCCTGATGATCGACCATGATGTGGGCGTCTCGCCGGTCGAGCGCTACGTGATCAAGCGTCTGGATACTGACTACTTTATCGAGGAGTAGCAGTCTTAGCTCTCACCTGTGGGGAGGGAGGGCCTGTGATGGAACAGCGCATCAGTCTGATCACTCTGGGCGTCGCCGACCTGGCGCAGGCGCGGCGTTTCTATGAGGGGCTGGGTTGGCAGGCGGGCATGGCGGTGGGCGACGAGGTGGTTTTCTTCCAGCTCAACGGCCTGATCCTGTCGCTCTATCCCCTCACTGCCCTGGCTCATGATGCCGGCGTGACGGAGACGAGCAGCGGCTTCGCCGGTATTACCCTGGCGCATAACGTACGTGACGAGGCCGAGGTCGACGCGGTGCTGAGCGAGGCCGAGCGTGCCGGTGGGCGGATCGTCAAGCCGGCCAGCCGGGCAGAGTGGGGCGGCTATTCCGGCTATTCCGGCTATTTCGCCGACCCCGATGGCCACCTCTGGGAGGTGGCGTACAACCCTGGCTTTCCCCTCGATGCCGAGGGCAATACCCGGCTCAGTTGAGTGCCGGCGCTGGCCGGTTAAGGCGTATGTGGGGCTTTCGCGACCCGCGGTGTTCGGGGCACCATGACCGGAAGACCGTTGCCAGGATACCGCCATGATCAAACTCCACCACTGCGTCAGCGCACGCTCCTTCCGTCCCCTGTGGCTGCTCGAGGAGCTGGGGCTACCCTATGAGCTGGTGATGCACGCCTTCCCGCCCCGGGTGCATGACGAGGCCTTCCTCGAGATCAACCCGCTGGGCACCGTGCCGGCACTCTTCGACGGTGAGGTGGCCATGACCGAGTCCGCGGCCATCTGCCAGTACCTAGCCTCGAGGCTGCCCGAAGCGGGGCTGGAGGTGGCGCCGGGTGAACCGGCCTATGGCGACTACCTGAACTTCCTGCACTTCGGCGAGGCGACCCTGACCTTCCCCCAGACCCTGGTGCTGCGCTACGGCCAGTTCGAGCCGCCGGAGCGCCGCCAGCCCCAGGTGGTGGAGGACTATGCTCGCTGGTGCCTTTCCCGCCTGCGCACACTGGAGCCTCGACTCGAGCGTGAGCCCTTCCTGTGCGCGGGACGTTTCACCGCCGCCGATGTCTCGGTTGGCTATGCGCTGCTCCTGGCCAGCCATGTCGGCCTGAGCGAGCGCTTCAAGCCTGCCGTTTCCGCCTATTGGGAGCGCCTGCAGCGACGCCCGGCCTTTCGTCGTGCCCTGGCCGTGGAGCGAGAGGCGGCCCTGGCCCAGGGCGTCTCGCCCGAGCCGGCCATGGCGACGGGCAGGTCTTTCTGAGGTCTTGAGGGAGCAGGCATCGATTGACAGCGCCGTGTGGCCGGGCATCAATGGACGGGCCCCGCTGCGGGGCTATCGGGAGAGACCACGATGGAACGGCAAGATGATGACCTCAACCACGGGCCCCAACTGCTGCATGACGAGCTTCCCAAGGAGCATGAGGACCCGCTGATCCGCCGGCTGCACCTGGTCATCCGCTTCGCCATCAAGGTGCTGGCGGTGCTGATGGTGCTGGTGATCATCTGGGGCGTGCTGGACGTGATCTACGTGCTCTACTCGCGCTTCATGGCACCGCCGGTGATGCTGTTCGAGGTCAGCGATATCTTCGTCATCTTCGGCGCCTTCATGGTGGTGCTGATCGCCGTCGAGATCTTCATCAATATCCGCCTTTACCTGGGCACCAACCTCCTGCCCATCCGGCTGGTGGTGGCCACGGCGTTGATGGCGATAGCCCGGAAGGTAATCATCCTGGATATCGCCACCGTCACGGCACAGCAGATGCTGGCGATAGCCGCCGTGGTGCTGGCGCTAGGCGTGACCCACTGGCTGGTGGGCAAGGAGAATTAGGTGCCGGCGATCAGCGCCAGCCCATCGGCCAGTGGATGTGCAGAGGGCGCGAGTGCTCAGAGCCTGACCAGCATCTTGCCGGTATTGGCGCCTTCGAACAGGGACAGGAAGGCGTCGGGGGTATGCTCCAGGCCCTCCTCGATGGTCTCCGTGTAGTCGATCTCGCCATTGGCGACCAGGGGGCCGACTTCCTCCAGGAAGCGCGGATAGTCGTCCCAGTGATCGAAGATGATGAAACCCTGCATGCGGGCGCGGCGGATCAGAATCATCGCCAGGTTGCCGGGACCGGCGCTCGGTGATTCCTCGTTGTAGCGGGCAATCATTCCGCAGACGGCGATGCGCGCGCCGACCTTGAGGGTGTTCAGCGCTGCTTCCAGGCAGGTGCCGCCGACGTTCTCGTAGTAGACGTCGAATCCCTCAGGGCAGGCGCCCTGCAGTGCCTCGGTGAGCTGGGCGGTGTCCCTGTCCCGGTAGCTCACCGCCTTGATGCCGTGGGACTCCAGCCACTCGAGCTTTTCGGGGGACCCGGCGATGCCGACCACGGTGCCGCCCCTGGCCTTGGCCAGCTGCACGGCAAGCGATCCCACCGCGCCGGCGGCGCCGCTGACCAGCACGTTGTCACCGTCTTTCATCTCGGCGATCCGGTTAAGGCCTGTCCAGGCGGTCATGCCCGGCATGCCGAGCACGCCCAGGTAGGCCTGCTCGGGTACCTCGATCCCCGGAAGTGGTTCCACTTCCTCGCCGGGCAGCTGGGCGATATCGCGCCAGCCCGCCATATGCCGGACCTTGTCGCCCACCGCCAGGCGCGCGTGGCGCGACTCGATCACCTCGCCCACCGCGGCGCCTTCCAGCGGCTCGCCGATGGTGAAGGGGGCGATGTAGGTCGTTACGCCGCTCATGCGCCCGCGCATATAGGGGTCCACCGACAGCCAGGTGTTGCGGATGCGCACCTCGCCCTCGGTCAGGGCGGGCAACTCTGCCTCGTGCAACTCGAAAAGCTCGCGTCCCGGCGTACCCTGCGGGAAGCCGTTGATGGTGAAGTAGCGTGACTGCATGGTGTCGTTCCTTCACGTGATGAGTAGCCCGCCAGTCTATGCCAACGAAGAGGGCGCACGTCAATTTCGCCGAGGATCGGCGGGAGATCATGGGCGTCTAGGGCAATGCGCTGGCAGGCCGCAGGGCAGGCACACAACGAAACAGGGCCCGCCGAAGCGAGCCCTGTTGCACGAACCCTGGGGTTCGTCAGCGTTTCTGATCGGGGATCAGAGCGGCTTGATGTTCGAGGCCTGAAGGCCCTTCTTGCCCTGGGTCACGTCAAAGGAGACGCTTTGACCTTCCTGCAGGGACTTGAAGCCGTCAGCCTGAATTTCGGAGAAATGGGCGAAGACGTCATCACCGCCGTCGGACGGAGAGATGAAGCCGAAGCCTTTAGAATCGTTGAACCACTTCACGGTACCAGTCGTCATGTTAAATCCTTTCGCGCTTAGCGCCTTGCAAAGTTCCTGGTGTCACCCAGATGTATAGCGGGTAAAACAAGAATGATCATACAGGCGGTCGAAAGAATTCGAATGCTGCTGAAACCATGCTGCTTGCCAACCTACTGACGCTACAGTCTCATTCCTGGCGGCTCGGGTCAAAGGCTTTCGTGATTTATTTTTCGGGGGGGCAGGCAGTGGCCGCCCCGCCGGTGGTTCCTGAACCGCGATCATGCTGTTTCCATGGGCATGCTCTTGCTAGACTTCGCCGTTGATCCTGCGTCCCCGGAGAGGCACGCCGCGTGAGCGCTACCCCCGATACCACCAGCCTCGCACAGACCGCTGTCGATGCCGGCCCCGCCGGGGTGCTCGGCAGGCTGTTCGACGAGCCGATCACCGAGCTGCCGGAGGACCTGTATATCCCGCCGGAGGCGCTGCGCGTGTTCCTCGAGGCCTTCGAGGGGCCCCTCGACCTGCTGCTCTATCTGATCCGTCGCCAGAACCTGGATATCCTGGCCATCGACGTGGCCGCCATCACCCGCCAGTACATCGAGTACGTGGAGCTGATGAAGGCCATGGAGATCGAGCTGGCCGGGGAGTACCTGCTGATGGCGGCGATGCTGGCCGAGATCAAGTCGCGCACCCTGCTGCCGCGCCCGCCGAAGGAGGGGGGTGACGATGAGGAGGAGGATCCCCGGGCCGAGCTCATTCGCCGCCTGCAGGAGTACGAGCGGCTCAAGAATGCCGCCGAATCGCTGGCCGAGCTGCCGCGCCTGGGGCGCGACTGGTTCCCGGCCCGGGCGGCACTGCCGCCGCTGGAGAGTCGTGTGATCCACCCCGATGTGGGGCTGGATCAGCTGCTGGGGGCCCTGGCCGGTATCCTGCGCCGTGCCGAGCTCAATCAGACCCACCAGATCAGCCGCGAGGTGCTCTCGACCCGCGAGCGCATGCTGGCGATCATGGAGCGGCTCGAGGGTGGACGTTTCACGCCCTTCGAGGCGCTGTTCTCCCTGGAGGAGGGGCGCGCCGGGGTGGTGGTCACCTTCATGGCGATCCTCGAACTGGCCAAGGAGGCGATGATCGAGATCGTCCAGAACGCGCCCCTGTCGCCACTGCATGTGCGTGCCCGGGCCGCTGCCGCCGAGGGAGGTGACCTGGATGATCTGGAGGGCGAGGGGGAGAGCGCCTTCGAGGAGGATCATGAGGAGGGGATGCCGTGACCGCCATGGAGTTTCCCGACGCCCTGGACGAGATCCTCGAGGCGGCGCTGCTGGCTGCCGGGGAGCCGTTGCCCCTGGAGCGCCTTGAGGTGTTGTTCGATGACCACGAGCGGCCGCCGCGGCGCGCCCTGCGCGAGGCCCTGGAGCGCCTGGGTGTCCGCCATGAGCGCGGGGCCATGGAGCTGATCGAGACCGCCTCGGGCTATCAGCTGCGCATCCGTCCACGGCTGTCGCCCTGGGTATCGAGGCTGTGGGACGAGCGGCCCCAGCGTTACTCCCGGGCACTGCTCGAGACCCTGGCGCTGATCGCCTACCGCCAGCCGGTGACCCGCGGGGATATCGAGGAGGTGCGCGGGGTCACGGTGAGCGGCTCGATCATGCGCACCCTGCTCGAGCGCGGCTGGATCCGTGTGGTGGGTCATCGCGACGTGCCCGGGCGGCCGGCGGTCTATGCCACTACCCGCGGCTTCCTCGATGACTTCGGCCTCAAGACCCTCGACGAGCTGCCGCCCATGCACGAGCTGAAGGAGTTCGAGGAGCCGGAGGCGATGAAGGCGCTCGAGGAGGAGGGGCCGCCGCCGGCCCAGGCCGAGATTCTCGCCCAGGCGGATGCGGCGCCGGAGGAGGGTGACGAGACGGAGGGTGCCGACGAGGCATCCGGTAGCGCTACACTAGAGGGGGCGTCGGCCGAGGCCGGCACCCCCGATACGACGGCCGGGAAAGCCGACACAGACCACGCCGGGACGGCGTCCGAGCGGACAGGGTTGAGTTTCGCCGATCTCGAGGCTCGCCTGTCCGAACGTGCCCGGGGCCGCGTCGACGATGACGCTGCCCCGGGGACGGAATCCACACCCAGTGAGAACGACGATTCATGAGCAATACCAGCGAAAAACTGCAGAAGGTCCTGGCGCGTGCCGGGCTTGGCTCGCGCCGCGAGATGGAGACCGCCATCGCCGCCGGCCGGGTCCAGGTCAATGGCCAGGTGGCGACCCTGGGCGACCGCATCGAGACCCGAGACAAGGTACTCTTCGACAGCCGTCCGGTGACCCTGCGTGCCGCCGAGGAGGTGCCGCGGCGGGTGATCATGTACAACAAGCCCGAGGGCGAGCTGTGCACCCGCAAGGACCCCGAGGGGCGCCGCACCGTGTTCGACCGCCTGCCGCGCCTCAAGGGCGAGCGCTGGATCGCCATCGGGCGCCTCGACATCAACACCAGCGGCCTGCTGCTGTTCACCACCGATGGGGAACTGGCCAACCGCCTGATGCACCCCTCTACCCAGGTGGAGCGCGAGTACGCCGTGCGGGTGATGGGTGAGGTGACCAAGGAGCAGGTGGTGGCCATGGTCGAGGGCGTGATGCTCGACGACGGGCCGGCGCGTTTCACCGACGTTCAGGAGTTCGGTGGCGAGGGCATCAACACCTGGTTCCACGTGGTGATCATGGAGGGGCGCAATCGCGAGGTGCGTCGGCTCTGGGAGTCCCAGGGGCTTACCGTCAGCCGCCTCAAGCGGGTGCGCTACGGCAACATCTTCCTCGACAAGCGGGCCAAGGCCGGCGAGTGGGTGGAGCTTACCCAGGAGGAGGTCGACGACCTGGCCGAGCTGGCCGAACTGCCGACGCGCAAGGTGCCCGAGCTGACGCCTGACGAGAAGAATCGCTGGAGTCGCGACAAGCACAAGCGCAAGCCGGTGCAGGCGATGCGCAAGCCCAAGCCCCGGCGCTGATCGTTCGCTGCAGTAGAAGGAAAAAAATCCTTGCCAGGCCGGGGGCATGCCAGTATTATCTGCCCCCGTTCGGAAGGGGTCGTTAGCTCAGTTGGTAGAGCAGTTGGCTTTTAACCAATTGGTCGTAGGTTCGAATCCTACACGACCCACCACTCCGGACTCTGGCTTGCTCGCAAGCTCGGGTCGTTAGCTCAGTTGGTAGAGCAGTTGGCTTTTAACCAATTGGTCGTAGGTTCGAATCCTACACGACCCACCAATTCAGACGCCCCGGCCTCCTTGAGGTCGGGGCGTCTTGCTGTGGGCGACTGCGGGTCGGGCTTTATGTGCCGAGGTGGTGATTTCTTGACCGGGAGTGGCCAATTGCCGGGCGTTGTGGGCTAGAATGATCACCAGAGCCGGCAGGCGAGAGACGCGGCCGGGCTCGTTGGCGCATCACGCCACGCGGAGTGCGTGGGGGTGATGCTCCCGTAATACGCAGGGGGAGCCCCTGCCAGTCACAGTGGTAGACACGATGACGATCATGACTTCCCGTGCCCAGGTGCGCGAGCACCTGACCCGCACTTACTGCCCTACCCGTATTCCCGCCGAGGACGAGGCGCGTGTCGAGGAGATCAAGCGCCTCCTCGAGGCCCACAACGCCGTCCTGGTGGCCCACTACTACACCGACGATGCCATCCAGCAGCTCGCCGAGGAGACCGGTGGCTGCGTGGCCGACTCTCTGGAGATGGCCCGCTTCGGCGCCCGCCATCCCGCCGAGACCCTGGTGGTGGCCGGGGTGCGCTTCATGGGCGAGACCGCCAAGATCCTCTCGCCGGAGAAGCGCGTGCTGATGCCCACCCTGGAGGCGACCTGCTCTTTGGACCTGGGCTGCCCGGCGGACGAATTCGCCGCCTTCTGCGACCAGCACCCCGACCGCACCGTGGTGGTCTATGCCAACACCTCGGCGGCAGTGAAGGCGCGTGCCGACTGGGTGGTGACCTCCTCGATCGCCGTGGACGTGATCGAGCATCTCCAGGCCCGCGGCGAGAAGATCCTGTGGGCCCCGGACAAGCACCTGGGCGGTTACATCCAGAAGCAGACCGGCGCCGACATGCTGCTCTGGGACGGTGCCTGCATCGTTCACGAGGAGTTCAAAGCCCAGGGGGTCGAGGACCTCAAGGCGCTCTATCCGGAGGCCGCGGTACTGGTGCATCCGGAATCGCCTGCCGCTGTGGTGGGGCTGGCGGACGTGGCGGGCTCCACCTCCCAGCTGATCAAGGCGGCCAAGGAGCTGCCCAACGACAAGCTGATCGTGGCCACCGACCGCGGCATCTTCTTCAAGATGCAGCAGGCGGTCCCGGAGAAGACGCTGTTCGAGGCGCCCACCGCCGGCAATGGTGCCACCTGCAAGAGCTGCGCCCACTGTCCCTGGATGGCGATGAATGCCCTGGACAACCTGGCCGACGCCCTGCGTCACGGCAGCGGCGAGATCCATGTCGACGCCGAGTTGCGTCGCGCAGCGCTAAAGCCCCTGGAGCGGATGCTCAACTTCCAGAAGTAAGTGCCGAGCTGCAAGCGCCGAGTGACAAGAACCCCCGAAGGCCAAGGCATTCGGGGGTTCTTTCGCTGCGGGCCACATCAGGGTGTTGGCTTGTTCCTGCGCTTACTGGAACTCCTCCAGTGTCTCCCGATAGCCCAGAAACGCCTCGTAGCGCTGTTCGATGCGCGCGGTGGCGGCGTTGTTGCCTTCGCGTTCGGCCACCCGGCGGGCCACGCCCAGCTGGCGGATGGCGTCGGTGATGCGCCCGGTGAGCTGCTGGTGTTCGGCGCGGGCCAGGTGGCCCAGGGCCTCGCGACCGCTGCGTCCTGCGGCCTCGGTAAGCAGCGCAAACACGCGATGATCCTCGGGGCGCCGCTCGGCCAGCTCGCGCAGCAGCCGCCAGGCCTCGTCGGGGTCGCGCTGGAGCAGCGCCTCGGCAAGGATAAGGGTGGTCGGCACATGCCCCGGGACCAGGCGCAACAGGCGCCGGCTGCGTTCGATGGCGTCATCGGCGTGCCCGGCCTCGAAGGCCAGCTCGGCCGCCGAGGCCGGAATCAGGGTGAGGTCGGGCAGCTCCCGGGCCAGGGCATCGAGCCGGCGCAGCGCCGTGGCGGTATCGCCTCGCTCGGCGCTGATCAGGGCGTCCAGGTAGCGACCCGCCTCCCGGGGTGGGGCGCCCTGGCCCAGTCGCGTGGCGGCCTGGCCGGGGTCGCGCAGGTGGATCGCCAGCAGTGCCCGGGCGCGCACCAGGTGATACTGCAGGTCCTCACGGCCACCTTTCCCCGCGAGCTGGGCGGCGCGCGAGGCGGTATCGCTGATGCGCGATTCGGTGAGAGGGTGGGTGAGCAGGAACTCCGGCGGTGTGCCCCCCTGGAGGCTGGCCAGCCGCTGCATGGCGCGGAACATCGAGGCCATGGCCTCGGGGTCGTAGCCTGCCTCAGCCATGACCTGCAGGCCCACTCGGTCGGCCTCCTGCTCGTAGCGCCGCGAGTAGGCCAGCTGGTCCTGGATGAAAGCTGCCTGGGAGCCCATGGCCACGCCGATGCCGGCATCGCCCCCGCCTGCAGCGGCGATCAGCATGCCGGCGAGCATGGCAGCCATGGCGGGAACCTGAGTCTGTTCGGCACGGGCCCGGCCGCGGGTGTAGTGGCGCTGGGCGAGGTGGCCGAGCTCGTGGGCCAGTACCGAGACCAGCTCCGCCTCCTGCTCGGCGAAGGCAAACAGTCCGGCGTTGACGCCGATCACGCCGCCCGGCACCGCGAAGGCGTTGAGGCGGTGGCTGTCGACCAGGGTCACGACCAGCTCGCTGCCGCCCAGCCCGCTGTGCGGGGCCAGCCGCGATACCAGTGACTCGACATAGGCCTGGGCGAGGGGGTCCTGCCACTCCGGGGCGCGGGCGCGGAACTGGCGCAGCCAGGCACGCCCCAGCCGGTACTCCTCGCCGTCGGCGGCTCGGCTGCCGGGGCTCGACAGGCTGGGCAGGCCGGCCTCGCTCTCCCAGGCAGGCTCGGTCCACTGGCCGGTGGCAGGCAGGGCCAGGGACAGGCCCATCACCAGGGCGATAACGCGGGGGAGGTGGCGCGACAGCATGGACAAGCTCTCCTTCGGGCGAGGCGGGCCCACTCTCTGACATTGATTCGCCCCGCAAAGTGCCTTTAAATCCCTAGGGTTCCCGCTGCCGGCACGCCGGCGGCGTTATCCTGCATTCTTCCGGGAGTCTCCATGTCTCTGCAACCCGACCAAGTGCTCGACGTCTGCGGACTGCCGTGCCCGCTTCCCCTGCTCAAGGCCAAGCAGGCGCTCTCCCGGCTCGAGGTCGGCCAGCTTCTCGAGGTCAGGGCTACCGATGCCGGCTCCTGGCAGGACTTCGCCAGCTACGTCGAACTGAGTGTCCACGAGATGCCGGCCAGGGATGAGCGCGACGGCGTCTACCACTATTGGCTCCGCAAGGGCGGGGAGCGCGCCTCATGACGCTGCGGGCGGTGCTCAAGGGCTGGGTCGACCACTACCTCTCCGACGAGGAGGCGGTGATCCTGCTGGTGGTGCTGGTACTGGGCTTCGCAGTGGTGATCTTCCTGGGTCGCATGCTGGCCCCCTTCCTCACCGCGCTGGTGATCGCCTTCCTGCTGCAGGGGGCGGTGAGCTGGCTGGAGCGGCGACATGTGCCGCACCTGCTGGCGGTGATTCTGGTGTTCCTGGGCTTCATGGGCCTGCTGCTGGCGCTGGCCTTCATCCTGATGCCGCTGATCTGGAACCAGCTGGTGACCCTGGTGCAGGAGACGCCACGGATGTTCGCCAGTGGCCAGCAGCTGCTCGACGACCTGCAGGCGCGCTACCCTCAGCTGATCACCCCGGACCAGATCCAGAACTGGATCGCCACCGCCGGTCGCGAACTGACCCAGTTGGGCCAGCGCGCCCTGACGCTGTCCCTGGCCTCGCTGGGCAACGTTCTGGGGTTGATCATCTATCTGGTGCTGGTGCCGATCCTGGTGTTCTTCCTGCTCAAGGATCGCGAGCGGCTGGTGGACTTCATCCTTTCGCTGCTGCCCCGCAAGCGGACCCTGATGACCCGCATCTGGCACGAGATGGATAGCCAGATCGCCAACTATGTGCGCGGCAAGTTCATCGAGATCATGATCGTGGGCACCGTGGCCTTCCTCACCTTCGCCTTCTTCGGGTTGCCCTATACCGCCCTGCTCTCGGTGATGGTGGGGTTCTCGGTGCTGGTGCCCTATATCGGGGCGGCGGTGGCCACCCTGCCGGTGGCCGCGGTGGCCGGCTTCCACTTCGGCATGACCGACGAGTTCCTCTATGTGCTGGTCGCCTACGGGGTCATCCAGGCGCTGGACGGCAACGTGCTGGTGCCGGTCCTGTTCTCCGAGGCGGTCAACCTGCACCCGGTGTCGATCATCGTGGCAGTACTGTTCTTCGGCGGGATCTGGGGCTTCTGGGGAATCTTCTTCGCGATTCCCCTGGCGACCCTGCTCAAGGCGCTGGTCTACGCCTGGCCGCGGGGGATCAAGCGCCACCGGCAGGATGAGGGTGGTGTGGTGGCGGCAGAGAAGTGAGGGCCGCCTCGGGGCGGCCCTGGTGGGTGTCAGCCTGCGGCGAGAGAGCCGTCGTTCAGGGCCTGGGCCGCCTCCAGTACCTCCTGGGCGTGGTCCTTGACCTTGACGCCGCGCCACTCCCGGGCCAGCTTGCCTTCGCTGTCGATCAGGAAGGTGCTGCGTTCGATGCCGAGATGCTCCTTGCCGTACATCTTCTTGAGCTTGATGACGTCGAAAAGCCGGCACAGGCTCTCGTCCTTGTCGGAGATGAGGTCGAAGTTGAATGCCTGTTTGGCCTTGAAGTTCTCCTGGGCGCGGATACCGTCCCGGGAAACCCCGAGGATCACGGTGTTGGCGGTATCGAAGTCCGCCTTGCGATCGCGGAAGTCGCCGCCCTCGGTGGTGCAGCCGGGAGTGCTGGCCTTGGGGTAGAAGTAGATCACCACCTGGCGGCCGCGGAACTGGGCCATGGTGATCTCCTGGTCGCTGGTAGCCTGGGCAGTGAAGTCGGGGATGGGTTGGCCGATGCTGACGCTCATGAACGCCTCCTGGATGAGAACCTGGGTGAGAGTGGCAAGGCGTCGATTACACGCAACCGTCGCCTGGCTGTCAAAGCGGGGCGTGGGGAAAGTGGCACCGCCGCTGTACAGGCTCAGGCCGCCTGAGTACCATTTGCCCTTTGGGGCAGTGTCCTGCCCCGTTTTGGCTCCGGTGCGGCCGGGGCAGCGCGCGGCAATCGAACCGGCAGCAGTCGAACCGAGAGGATAGAGAGGATGGTCACGGGAAGCATCGTCGCCCTGGCGACGCCGATGAAGGTCAATGGCGATATCGATTGGGAGGCCCTGCGCCGCCTGGTGAACTTCCATCTCGATCACGGCACCGATGGCATCGTCGCCGCCGGCACCACCGGCGAGCCCACCACCATGTCCTTCGCCGAGCACTTCGATGTGATCCGCGCCGTGGTGGAGGAGGTCGACGGGCGCATTCCGGTGATTGCCGGCACCGGCGCCAACGCCACCTCCGAGGCCGTCGAGCTGGCCCGCTACGCCAGCGAGGTGGGGGCGGACTACTGCCTGTCGGTCTGTCCCTACTACAACAAGCCGACTCAGGAGGGGCTCTATCGCCACTTCAAGGCGGTGGCCGAGGGTAGCGAGCTGCCGGTGATCCTCTATAACGTACCCGGCCGTACCTGCTCCGACCTCTACAACGAGACGGTGCTGCGCCTCGCCGAAGTGGACAACATCGTCGGCCTCAAGGATGCCACCGGCAACCTGGAGCGCGCAGAGGATCTGATCAGTCGCCTCAAGGGCAGCGGCTTCATGCTCTATTCGGGTGACGACGGCACCGCCTGCGACTTCATGCTGATGGGTGGCCATGGCGACATCTCGGTGACCGCCAACGTCGCGCCCCGGGCCATGCATGACCTGTGCGCTGCCGCGATGAATGGCGACGCCGAGCATGCCCACCAGCTCAACACTCGCCTGATGCCGCTGCATACCAATCTCGGCATCGAGTCCAACCCGATTCCCGTCAAGTGGGCGCTACATCGCATGGGCCTGATCGAGCCGGGCATCCGCCTGCCGCTGACCTGGCTCTCGGAGAAGTACCACTCCACCATCAGCGAGGCCCTGCAGCTGGCCGGGCTGATCGACGACTGATCGGCGTCGCGCCGGACCCTGGAGAACTGGATGCAAGGTAGACCCATGACCTCAGCGCTGAAATGGCTGCCGCTGGCGGCACTTGTCGCCCTGGCCGGCTGTGCCCGAGACGACGGTTATTACCACGACCGTAATATCGACTACGCCGATGCCCGCCAGGCGCCCCCCCTGGTGCTGCCCGAGAACCGCAATTCCCAGCGCTACCGTGACGCCATGCCGGTGCCAGAGGCCGCCGGCAGCTTCCGCGCCGGCGACGACGGTTTCGAGGCCCCTGCACCGCAGCCACTGGGCGCCGGGCGTATCGAGCGGGAATTCGTCGAACGCCGCCGCGTGGGCGATGATGCCTGGCTGGTGGTGGCTGCGGGCCCGGATGCCGTCTGGCCCCAGCTGGAGGGCTTCGCCCGCAGCCGCGGCCTGGACGTGACCGCCAGCGATACCTCCCGTGGCGTGGTCGAGACACAGCAGGGCCGCCTGAGCGTACGCCAGGGGCTGCGCGCCGGTGACAGCGAGGTGCGCTGCGACCAGTCCGGGCGCCCCGTGGATGCCTGCCTGAACGCCCTGGAGCAGTACTTCGGCGCACGCAGCGCCACGGCATCCGGCACCGCCTCCCTGCAGGCCCAGCGCCTGGCCGGAGAGGAGCGCCTGAGCCTTGCCCAGCGTGGCGAGGAGTGGGTAGTGGAGGTGCCGCTGGATATCGAGCGGACCTGGGCCGAGCTGGAGTATCAGCTGCGTCAGGACTTTACCCTCGAGGGAAGCCGTGAGCTGCTGGAGAGTGCCCCGGCGGACTACTCCCATCGCATCCGTTATCTGCCTCTTTCCGAGCGCCGTGAAGGCTTCTGGAAAGGGCTGGTGTCGTCGGCGTCGCCGCGCGAGATCCGCCTGGTGCTGGAGAGCGAAGGGCCCGAACGGACCCTGTTGCGCGCCGAGAACGCCAGCGAGCAAGGCTTCAGTGCCGATGACCAGCGTGAACTGCTGGAGCGGGTGGCGAGCCTGCTGCGCTGATGACGGTAGCCTGCAAGAGTGCTGGCCCGCTCGACGGGCCGCTGTGTTTCGCCTCCCTGGGCAGCGGCAGCAAGGGCAACGCCACCCTGGTCAGCGACGGCGAGACCCGCCTGCTGGTGGATTGCGGCTTCACGCTGCGCGAGGCCGAACGCAGGCTGGCCCGGCTGGGCGTGCACCCGCGTCAGCTCGACGCCCTGCTGGTGACCCATGAGCACGGTGACCATATCCGTGGGGTGGGGCCCCTGGCGCGGCGCTACGGGGTGCCGGTGTGGCTGACTCCGGGCACCTGGGCTTCCGGGCGCCTTGGCGAGCTGCCCGAGCGTTACTGGATCACTCCCCAGGCGCGGTTTGCGGTGAAGGGCCTCTGCATCGATCCGGTGACCGTGCCCCACGATGCCCGCGAGCCGGTGCAGTTTCGCATCCAGGGTGGTGGTGGTCGCCAGCTGGGGCTGCTCACCGACCTCGGTCACCCCACCGAGCATGTGGTCCAGGCCTTCGCCGGCTGCGACGCCCTGGTACTGGAGTGCAACCATGACGTGCGCATGCTCGCCGAGGGTCCCTATCCGCCGCGCCTCAAGCGTCGGGTGGGGGGCGACTGGGGCCATCTGGCCAACACCCAGGCGGCGGCGCTGCTGGCCCGGCTCGGCCTCGATCGACTGCAGCATATCGCCTGTTCGCACCTGTCCGAACACAACAACCGTCCCGAGCTGGCCCTGGAAGCCCTGGTGCCGCTGCTCGACGGCGACGAATCGCGGCTGATGGTGACCTGCCAGGACGATGGCCTGGCGTGGCAGGCCATCGCCTGAGCCTGCAACCTTCCACCTGACCTAGCCTCCGGAGGCTTCCATGGAAAAGCGTCAAGAACTCTACGCCGGCAAGGCCAAGTCGGTCTTTGCCACCGATGACCCGGATCGCGTGATACTCCAGTTCCGCGACGACACCAGCGCCTTCGATGGCGAGCGCATGGAGTCGCTGGCCCGCAAGGGGATGGTCAACAACCGCTTCAACGCCTTCATCATGGAGACGCTGGCCGAGGCGGGCGTGCCCACCCACTTCGAGAAGCGCCTCTCCGATACCGAGAGCCTGGTCAAGGCGCTGAAGATGATCCCGGTGGAGTGCGTGGTGCGCAATATCGCCGCCGGTGGCCTGGTCAAGCGCCTGGGTGTCACCGAGGGTGAGGAGCTCACGCCCCCCACCTTCGAGCTGTTCCTCAAGAACGACGCCCTGCATGATCCCATGATCAACGAGTCGCTGGCCGAGACCTTCGGCTGGGCGACACCCGAGCAGCTGGCGGAGATGAAGGCGCTGACCTTCAAGGTCAACGCGGTGCTCAAGAAGCTGTTCGCCGATGGCGGCCTGCTGCTGGTGGACTATAAGCTCGAGTTCGGCCTCTTCCAGGGGCAGATCGTGCTGGGCGACGAGTTCTCCCCGGACGGCTGCCGGCTGTGGGACGCCAAGACCCGCGAGAAGCTCGACAAGGACCGCTTCCGCCAGGGGCTCGGCGGCGTGATCGAGGCCTACGAGGAGGTGGGGCGGCGTATCGGGGTCAGCTTCGACTGACGTTGCCGCGCCGAATCCGCATCACGAAGGGCCCTCTCCAAGAGGGCCCTTCGTCATTCATGTCGGTACGATATCCACCACCTCCAGGGTGGTAGCACCGTCGGCGGCTGCCACGGCCTGAAAGCGCACGTCCAGATCGCGCAGGCGCACGCCGTAGCGGCGCGCCTCGCCGCCGTTGCGATAGGCCGGCCGGGGGTCCTGGCTCAGTACCTCCTCGATCAGCGCACGCAGCGAGGCGCCGTCCTCCCGCCTGGCCAGCACCGTCTCGGCCTCGCGGGTGAAGCGCACCGGTAGCCTGACGGGCGCCTCGGGGGCGAAGCCCGCGCGGGCCTCGGGCCTGGCCTCGGCCCAGGGCAGGTAGGGTTTGATATCGAGCACCGGGGTGCCGCTCACCAGGTCGGCGCCGGCGAGCTGCAGCCTGACGCCGTGGCGAGCGTCGATCCCGACCAGCTCGACCAGCGACAGCCCCAGGCGGTTGGGGCGGTGGGTGCTGCGGCTGGCGAAGACCCCGATCCGGCGGTTACCCCCGAGGCGTGGCGGTCGCACCAGCGGCATCCAGTCCTCGGGTCCGGTTCGTTCAGGACTGAGGTGGAAGAGGAAGGTGAGCCACAGGTGGCTGAACGCCTCCAGCCCGCGTACCGCCAACGGATCGTCGTAGGGGGGCAGCAGCCGGAGCGTGGCTCGGGCAGACGGCGCCAGACCGGGCTGGCGGGGCACACCAAACTTGTCGGGGAAGTCGCTCTCGATGACGCCGATCGGCGACAGGGTGACATCGGGGAGGGGGGCTGGATCGCTCATGGCCAGCATTATGCCTGGCCCTCGGCGGTGCGGCGACTGCAGTTGGCCTGTCGGCCGGCGTTGTGTAGTCTTTCGGCAACATCCAGCGTCGCGAGACTCCCATGAACGAGACTGCAGCAGCCCCGGGCGATGCGCCCCCGTGTCGTCGCGCCCCGCGGATTCGCTACCGCGAGGCCCTGGCGCGAGACGCCGGCGACCAGGCCGAGGTCTTCCACCATGCGGTGATGCAGGGCGCCGCGGCGCACTACACCCGGGCGCAGCGTGAGGCCTGGGTTTCGGCGCTGCCACGAGACGCCAGCGCCTGGGCCGCGCGCCAGGCCCTCTACACTACCCTGGTGGCGGACTGTGATGGTCGTTGCGTGGGTTTCCTCGAACTGGAACCCCACCGCGGGCGCATCGTGACGCTCTATGTCTGGCCGTCGCTGGCACGGCGCGGCATCGGGTCGACACTGCTGGTCCATGCCGAGCGGCTGCTGATCGAGCGTGGGCTGGACCGTGCCTGCATCGAGGCGAGCCTGATGCTGGCCGAGGGCCTCGTGCGCCGCGGCTGGCGCGACCTGGGCGAGGAGTGGGTGGAGCGCGGCGGTGAGCGGCTGTCGCGTCACCGCCTGGAGCGGTCGCTGGTGGCGCTGGAAACCTAGTCCATCAGGCGCATGGAGAGGTCGATTGCCTTGAGATCCTTGGTCAGTGCGCCGCTGGAGATACAGTCGACCCCGGTCTCGGCGATGGCGCGCAGCGTGCTCTCGTCGACATTGCCGGAAGCCTCCAGGGTCGCCTTGCCGGCGTTGCGGCGCACCGCTTCACGCATCTCGTCGAGGCCGAAGTTGTCGAGCATGATCACGTCGGCCCCGGCCGCCAGCGCCTGCTCCAGCTCGTCGAAGGTCTCCACCTCTACCTCCACCGGCAGGTCGCTGGCGATGCGCCGCGCCTCGCGTACCGCCGCCTCGATGCCGCCGCAGGCCGCAATATGGTTCTCCTTGATCAGGAAGGCATCCCATAGCCCGATGCGATGATTGTGGCCCCCGCCGCAGGCCACCGCATACTTCTGGGCCAGGCGCAGGCCGGGCAGGGTCTTGCGGGTGTCGAGCAGGCGCACCCCGGTGTCGCCGATCAGGTCGACGTAGTGTCGGGTGCGGGTGGCGGTAGCGGAGAGGGTCTGCAGCAGGTTGAGCGCGGCGCGCTCGCCGGTGAGCAGGCTGCGTGCCGCCCCCTCGAGCTCGAGGAAGGCCTGGCCCGCTTCGAGGCGGTCGCCGTCGGCGGCCTGCCAGCGCAGCACCACCGTGGGGTCCAGGCGCCGGAAAAGCTCGTCGACCCAGGCCACCCCGCACAGCACGCAGGCCTCGCGGGTGATGACCCGGGCCCGGGCATGTTGCTCGGCGGGGATCAACTTGGCGGTGATGTCGCCGGGGCCGACATCCTCGGCCAGCAGGCGGGCGGCGGCATCGCGGATCTCTTCGGCGAGTTTGGTGTGGTAGGGCAGGGTGTCCTGATTGTCCATGGGTCACTCGCGAGGTTGGCTTGGGGTGGCCGGGGTGGTCGAGGGCGTCCATTATAGGCAATCCACTCCGGTCACGTCAGGGGAGACGCATGGCAATCGAACAAGGTTGGCTGGCATCGGCGCGGCGGGTGCCATCCCCCAACTGCGATGAGCGGCCGCGAGGTGAGGTATCGCTGCTGGTGCTGCACTCCATCAGCCTGCCCCCCGGGGAGTTTGGCGGCGAGCATATCGAGCGGCTGTTCACCAATCGGCTGGACCCCGACGCCCATCCCTTCTTCGCTTCCATTCGGGAGCTACGTGTCTCGGCCCACCTGCTGATCCGCCGTGATGGCGAGTGCGTTCAGTTCGTGCCGTTCCAGCGCCGCGCCTGGCACGCCGGGCGCTCCTGCTGGCGGGACGGAGATCGTTGGCGCCATGCCCTCAATGACTTCGCTATCGGCATCGAGCTTGAGGGCAACGAGGTATCGGCCTACTCCAGCGCGCAGTACGAGCGCCTGGCCGAGGTGACCCTCGACCTCTTCGCCACCTACCCGGCACTGGCGCCGTCGCGGATCACCGGTCACGCGCGGGTAGCGCCACTGCGCAAGAGTGATCCGGGGCCCGCCTTCGACTGGGCCTACTATCGTCAGCGGCTCGCCGGCCGTGAGTGCGTCGAGTGAGCTGCTTTGGGAATCTTCTTCCTGGGCGGCTTCAGCGGCAAGGGGAGGGGGTAGTAGTCAAACGGTAGTTTAGCTACATCTCCTTGACCTTCGTCGAGTTTCCCCCTTTCGCGTTCGCTAACCCTTTGTGCTGCGGTGCGGTGTGCAATATATGGAAATTCATTCCATAGAAACTTGCTTTGGCAGGGGGCGAAGTATACGGTATCTTTCGCACAGAAACGGCGCTTTTTTTGCGTCGTAACGTAATAAAATTACACAATAACCGGGGCGCGTTGCCTCTCTGACGAGAGGGCGCCCTGCTTCCCGCGCAGCAGCGGGCACGCAACATCCATCGTCATTCGGAGAGACGTCTATGAGTCTGGAGGCAAGAGAGGATCTCGACCCGGTCGAGACCGCGGAGTGGTTGGAATCCCTCGAATCGGTCCTGGATCATGAGGGCGAGGAGCGTGCCCGGCACCTGCTCACCCGCCTGGCCGACCGCCTGCGGCGCGACGGGACGCAGCCCCCCTTCTCGGCGACTACGCCGCACCGCAATACCATTCCGGTGCATCGCGAGGCGCCGATGCCGGGCGACCTCTTCATGGAGCGCAAGATCCGCTCGATGATCCGCTGGAACATGGCGGCGATGGTCACCCGGGCCAACCGCAAGCACAAGGGCATCGGCGGCCACCTGGCCAGCTACATGTCCAGTGCGACGCTCTATGAGGTGGGCTTCAACCACTTCTTCCGGGCCGCTAACGGCGACTTCAAGGGTGACCTGGTGTTCATCCAGGGCCACAGCTCCCCGGGCATCTATGCCCGTGCCTTCCTCGAGGGGCGCCTCACCGAAGACCAGATGGACAAGTATCGCCAGGAAGTCGATGGGGATGGTCTTTCCTCCTACCCGCACCCCTGGCTGATGCCCGATTTCTGGCAACTGCCCACGGTCTCCATGGGCCTGGGCCCGATCATGGCCATCTATCAGGCCCACGTGATGAAGTACCTGGACCAGCGTGGCCTGCAGCCGATGCAGGACCGCAAGATCTGGTGCTTCATGGGCGATGGCGAATGCGACGAACCGGAGTCCCTGGGGGCCATCCACCTGGCCAGCCGCGAGAAGCTCGACAACCTGATCTTCGTGATCAACTGCAACCTGCAGCGCCTCGACGGTCCGGTGCGCGGCAACTCACGGATCATGGACGAGCTCGAGGGGGTGTTCCGCGGCGCCGGCTGGAATGTGATCAAGGTAGTCTGGGGCCGCCTGTGGGATCCGCTCTTCGAGAAGGACAAGAAGGGTGTCCTGCAGAAGGTCATGGACGAGACCGTCGATGGCGAGTACCAGAACTGCAAGTCCAACGGCGGCGCCTACACCCGGGAGAACTTCTTCGGCAAGTACCCCGAGACCGCCGAGATGGTCAAGGACTTGTCCGACGAGGACATCTGGAAGCTCAACCGCGGTGGCCATGACCCGTTCAAGGTCTATGCGGCCTACCACCAGGCGGTCAACAATGCCAATGGGCGTCCCACCGTGGTGCTGGCGCATACCGTCAAGGGCTACGGCCTGGGTGCCGACGGTGGCGAGGCGGATAACGAGGCCCACCAGGTCAAGTCCATCGACGACCCGGAGGTGCTCAAGCGCTTCCGTGACCGCTTCGGTATCCCGGTCTCCGACCAGGAGATCGAGCACGAGATCCCCTATTACAAGCCGGCCGACGACACGCCGGAGATGCGCTACATGCATCTCCAGCGCGAACGTCTGGGTGGCTACCTGCCGGCACGCCAGCACGACTTCGAGGCGCTGGATATCCCTGGCCTGGACGACAAGATCTTCGCCAGCCAGATGGGTGGCTCCAAGGGCCGCGAGGTCTCCACCACCATGGCCTTCGTGCGGGTCCTCAACGGCCTGGTCAAGCACAAGGGCTTCGGCAAGCAGGTGGTGCCCATCGTGCCCGACGAGGCGCGGACCTTCGGCATGGAGGGCATGTTCCGCCAGCTCGGCATCTACACCTCCGAAGGCCAGAAGTACGAGCCCATGGACAAGGGCCAGCTGATGTTCTATCGCGAGGACAAGGCCGGCCAGGTGCTCGAGGAGGGCATCACCGAGGCGGGGGCCATGTCCTCGTGGATCGCCGCGGCCACCTCCTACGCCAACCACGGCCTGCCGCTGCTGCCGTTCTACATCTACTACTCGATGTTCGGCTTCCAGCGTATCGGCGACCTGGCCTGGGCCGCAGGCGACCTGCAGGCGCGTGGCTTCCTGGTGGGCGGTACCGCCGGGCGCACCACGCTCAACGGCGAGGGCCTGCAGCACCAGGATGGCCACAGCCACCTGCAGGCGTCGATGATCCCCAACTGCCGCAGCTACGACCCGACCTATGCCCACGAGGTGGCGGTGATCGTGCAGAGCGGCCTGAAGCGGATGTTCGTCGACAAGGAGCCCTGCTTCTACTACCTGACGGTGATGAACGAGAACTACGAGCAGCCCGAGCTCGAGGAGGTGCCTGCCGAGGAGATCATCAAGGGCATGTACCTGCTGCGCGAGACCCAGGGCGACAAGGCCCGCGTGCAGCTGATGGGCTCCGGCACCATCCTGCGCGAGGTCGAGGCCGCCGCCGAGCTGCTGCGTGACGACTGGGGCGTGGGCGCCGACATCTGGAGCGTGACCAGCTTCAACGAGCTGCGCCGCGAGGCGCTGGCCCTGGATCGCGAGGCGTTCCTCAATCCCGAGGCCGAGCCGGGCAAGCCCCACGTGACGCGCTGCCTCGAGGGGCGTCAGGGGCCGGCCATCGCCTCCACCGATTACATGCGGTTGTTCGCCGATCAGGTGCGTGCCTGGGTGCCCACCGACTACCACGTGCTGGGGACCGACGGCTTCGGCCGCTCCGATACCCGCGAGAAACTGCGCGAGTTCTTCGAGGTCGACCGCCATTTCGTGGTGGTGGCCGCGCTCAAGGCGCTGGCCGAGCGCGGAGAGCTCGAGCGCAAGGTGATCGGCGAGGCGCTGAAGAAGTACGACATCGATCCGGCCAAGCCGAATCCGCTGACCGACTGATCCGGTGGGGCGGGCGGATGCCCGCCCCTTCCAGGCACGATTTGGAAGGAGCGCGACCTTGAGTAGCGAAATCATCAAAGTACCGGACATCGGCGGCGATACCGATGTGGAGATCATCGAGATCGCGGTGTCGGAAGGCGACGTCATCGAGGCCGAGGACACCCTGATCACCCTGGAGTCCGACAAGGCCAGCATGGATGTGCCCTCGCCCAAGGGCGGCAAGGTGGCCAGGGTGCTGGTGAAGGAGGGCGATACCGTCTCCGAGGGTGACGATATCGTCGAACTGGAGGTCGAGGGTGGCGGCGATGCCGCACCGGCGGCCGACCAGGCCGAGAAGCAGGCCGAACAGGCTCCCGAGAAGGCGCCCGAGCCCGCCGCCGAGAAGCCCGCCGCCAAGGCCGGCGGCGGCAAGCGCACCGTGGAGATCACCGTGCCCGACCTGGGCGGCGACAGCGACGTCGAGGTGATCGACGTGGCCGTGGCCGAGGGCGACGAGATCGACGAGGAGGCGGCGCTGATCACCCTGGAGTCCGACAAGGCCTCCATGGACGTGCCGAGCCCCTATGCCGGCAGGCTCGTCTCCCTGACCGTCAAGGAGGGCGATACCGTCTCCGAGGGCGATGTCATCGGCACCATGGAGATCTCGGATGAGGGTAGCAGCGAGGATTCCGGCGAGCAGGGCAGCCAGGCGCCCAGCGAAGCCCCGGCTCCCGCGGCGAGCGAGTCTGCCGGCGAGGCGGATGAGCCGGCGGCTACCGGCGAGCCTCAGCGCCAGGAAGTTCGCGTCCCGGACCTGGGCGGCGCCAGCGATGTGCCGATCATCGAGGTAGCCGTGGCCGTGGGCGACGAGGTGGAAGCGGAAGCTCCGCTGATCACCCTGGAATCCGACAAGGCCTCCATGGACGTGCCCAGTCCCATCAAGGGCAAGCTGGTGGAGCTCGCCGTCAAGGAGGGTGACAGCGTCTCCGAGGGCGACCTGATCGGTTATATCGAGACGGCCGCTGCCAAGCCGGCCGCCAGCAAGCCGAGCGAGAAGAAGGCCGAGAAGCCCGCTCCGACCCCCGCCGGCACACCGAGCCCCGAGGCGGAGATGGCGGCTCACAAGCCTCGCGATGGCAAGCTGGTCCACGCCGGACCGGCGGTGCGCATGCTGGCCCGGGAGCTGGGCGTCGACCTGGGGCTGGTCAAGCCCAGCGGCCCGAAGGAGCGCGTGCTCAAGGAGGACGTCCACGCCTACGTCAAGCAGGTAATGGCCAACCAGGGCAAGGCCCAGGCTGGCGCGGCGGCGCCGGCGGCGGCCGGCTCGGGCATTCCGCCGATTCCGGACCAGGACTTCAGCCAGTTCGGCGAGGTGGAAGAGAAGCCCATGGGGCGCCTGATGAAGATGGGTGCCACCAACCTCCATCGCAGCTGGGTCAACCTGCCCCACGTCACTCAGTTTGACGAGGCGGACATCACCGAGCTGGAGGCCTTCCGCAAGTCGATGAAGGCCGAGGCGGAGGCCCAGGGCGCCAAGCTCACGCCGCTGCCCTTCCTGATCAAGGCCTGTGCCTTCGCGCTGCGCCAGTATCCGCAGTTCAACGTCAGCCTGAAGAGCGACGGCGAGACCGTGGTGCACAAGAAGTACGTGCATATCGGCATCGCCGTAGACACGCCAGACGGCCTGATGGTGCCGGTGATCCGCGACGCCGACAGGAAGTCGCTGATCGACCTGGCCAAGGAGTCGGTGGAGCTGGCCGGCAAGGCGCAGTCGAAGAAGCTCAAGCGCGAGGAGATGACCGGTGGCTGTTTCACCATCTCCAGCCTGGGCTCCATCGGTGGCACCGCCTTCACGCCCATCGTCAACGCCCCGGAGGTGGCCATCCTCGGCATCTCCAAGGCGTCGATGAAGCCGGTGTGGGACGGTGCGGCCTTCCAGCCACGGCTGATGATGCCGCTGTGCCTCTCCTATGACCACCGGGCCGTCAATGGTGCCGACGCGGCGCGCTTCACCGCGCTGCTGGGCCAGCTGCTCACCGATATCCGTCGGCTGCTGCTGTAGAAGGCTCGCCCTGCCTGGACGACGGCGCCTGTGGGCGCCGTCGTCATTTCCGGCCCCCGTACCCACGACAAGACCAAAGTGCTAATCGGACGGAGGTCATTGAAATGCAACGCGCTTTTGTGGCGAGAGGGGGTGCCGCCAGGGCCCGGCGCTTGTGCTGGTCGTGGGCCGCGGTTATCGTTCCCTTCCCAAGAATTCTTCATTGTTGACAAACACTTGACCACGAGGACTCTAACATGCGTTTGATCCTGTTGGGCGCCCCCGGTGCCGGCAAGGGCACCCAGGCCCAGTTCATCTGCGAGCGCTTCAACATTCCGCAGATCTCCACCGGCGACATGCTGCGTACCGCCGTCAAGGAGGGCAGCGAGCTGGGCGTCAAGGTCAAGGAGATCATGAACAGCGGGGGCCTGGTGTCCGACGACATCATCATCGCCCTGGTCAAGGAGCGCATCGCCCAGCCCGACTGCGCCAACGGCTTCCTGTTCGACGGCTTCCCGCGCACCATTCCCCAGGCCGATGCCATGAAGGAAGCCCAGGTGAAGCTCGACCATGTGCTGGAGATCGCCGTGGATGACGAGGAGATCGTCAGCCGACTGGCCGGACGTCGAGTGCATCCGGGCTCCGGGCGTGTCTACCACGTTGACCATAATCCGCCGAAGGAGGCGGGCAAGGACGATGTCACCGGCGAGGCGCTGATCCAGCGCGACGATGACCGCGAGTCCACCGTGCGCAACCGCCTGGCGGTCTACCACGAGCAGACCGCGCCGCTGGTCGACTACTACCAGGCCTGGGCCGAGCAGGACTCCGAGGCCGCCCCGGCCTACCACCGCGTCGAGGGCATCGGCAGCGTCGACGACATCAAGGCCCAGGTGCTCAAGGCGCTGGAGGGCTGACACCAGGCGGAACAGGACAAGGCTCCGCGGGGCGCCGGGGACAGGCCGAAGAGGAGGTCCTACGCCAGGGATGGCGTCGGTAGCAATGGGATGGAGTCCTCCCCACCCTATATCGGCGTCATTGCGCCACACTGGTGGGCGGGAACACCAACCAGCCTGAGGGTGAGGAGAACTCGTCATGAACATTACCCGTGTCGGCGTCGATATCGCAAAGTCTGTTTTTCATGTCCACGGCGTCGATCGCCATGATCAGGTGCAGTGGCAAGGTA
>NZ_JAJSPA010000012.1:0-98335 GCF_021282295.1 Halomonas sp. G15
CTGGTGCTCAGCCTGGGCGAAAGAGATCTGCTTCATCGGATGGCTCGGTCAGGTGGTGACAGGGTAGCCAGATTTTACCCCGCCGACTGCTGTCAGGCAGCTGTGGCGGGATTTATGCAGTGTTTCCCTAATACTCTTGATTCTGGCATCTACTATATAGATTCGACTTGTGCCTTCACCTGCTCAACTATGTGCGCCCCGATGGGGATCGCCGAGGTGGCAGCCGGTGAAGGCGCATTGCCGACGTTCACGGTCCGGGGGGTGTTGACGAACAGGAAGTCGTCCACCAGCGTCCCGTCGCGAGACACCGCCTGAGCCCGCACTCCGGCCGGATAGGGGGTGAGATCGTCGAGGGTCAAGCTCGGGCAATACTTGCGGACCAACTCAAGGTAGCCCCGCTTGTGCAGAGAGTTCTTCATCTCCGAGAGGCCCGGGCGCAGGTTCCTAGCCAGAACCTTGAGGATGCCGGGGTTGGTCAGCATCTGTGTCAGGTCACGAGGAGACACATCGCGCCGACGATAGCCCTCGCGCTTCAAGGCCAGCACGGCATTGGGGCCTACGGTCACAGAGCCATCGATCATTCGCGTCAGGTGGACACCCAGAAAGGGCATGGAGGGGTCCGGGATCGGGTAGATCAAGTGGTTGACGATGTCGTTGTGCTGTTCCGGCAGCTGATAGTATTCACCGCGGAAGGGGCAGATGCTGAACCCCGGCTCCTGGCCCAACATGCGGATCACCCGGTCAGCCATCAAGCCTGAGCAGGTGACGAGATAGCGCCCGGTGAAGTCGCCGGCGCTGGTGGTCACTACCACTTCTTGCTCCCGTTCATCCAGGTCGGTGACCTCCGCCCCATAGCGGATCTCACCCCCTGTACGCTCGAACTCGGCAGCCATGGCGCGGGTCACTGCCGCGTAGTCGACGATACCGCTGGAGGGCACGAAGATGCCGCCAAGCCCGGTAATGTTGGGTTCACGCTCGGCGAGTGCCTCGGGCTCTAGCCACTCACGCTCCAGGCCGTTGGCCTCGGTGCGCTCCCACAGCGCCTGCATGCGCTGCATCTCCAGCTCGTTGGTAGCCACCAGCAGCTTGCCACAGCTGTCGTAGGGAATGTCGTGGGCCTCGCAGAAGGCCTTGGTGGCTTTATTGCCCTCCAGGCAGAAACGCGCCTTGAGACTTCCCGGCGTGTAGTAGACCCCGGCGTGGATCACACCGCTGTTGTGTCCGGTCTGGTGGCGGGCCGCCTCGGACTCCTTTTCCACCAGAAGCATTCTGCGCTCGGGATAGGCCTGCTGGAGCTGCATGGCAGTAGACATGCCCAAGATGCCGCCGCCGAGAATGATGAAATCGTACATGCCGTCCTAATTCCTCGTTGTCCAGCTGTATGGGCTCCGTCATGACCTGACGGAGCCGAAGCAGTGTCGTTTCATTTGCTGGTGAGTGCTGCCCCCTGCAACTCTGCTTCAAGGAGAGTTGCAGGGTTTAGCCACTTGATGGTGATCTCGCCAGCACGCCTGGCCGTTTAAGCAGTGCGGGCGATATGTCCAGCCTGGTGGCGTCCCTGGCGCACGCTCCACACAAATATGGCAACGAAGATACCCAAGCCGACCAGGTCGATGGTGAGCATGCCGTGCGGCCACAGCATCAGGGCGCCGATCGGGAACATCAGCAACCGCAGCCACCAGGTCAGCTCGTGTTCGAGGTACCCCTCAAGGCCTGCGATGATCGCGTAGATGCCAAACAGCGCCATGGCGAACACGATGGTCATCTCCAGCGGCGTGCCAGTGATCAACGGCGACCAAACAAAGAGCAGCGGTACGATGTAAAGCCCCTTGGCGATCTTCCATGCGGTCAGGCCGGTGCGCATCTGCGGCGTGCCAGCGATCGCCGCTGCGGCGAAAGCGGTCAGACACACCGGCGGGGTGACGTTGGAGTCCTGCGAAAGCCAGAAGATCACCATGTGTGCCGCGACCAGCGACATGGTTAAAAAGTGTGGCGACAGTGCCTGCTCATAGAGCTGGCTTGTGAAGGTATCGGGTACTGCATCGAGAAGGGCTTGGGCCTCGGCTAGGCTCATCGGTGCCGCCAGGGCTTGCAGTTGATCCGGTGCAGCCAGCATGAACACCGCCTTGGCCTGTTCTGGCAGGTTGCCGGCGACGATCAGGTCGAGTAGTTGGCCATGGGCCATGAGGTTGTACAGCGCAGGCGCCGACAGCGTAGCCAGCACGATGTAGGACGCGGTGACCGGAAGGCCCATGCCGAGGATCAGTGAGGCGATGGCGATCAGCACGATGGTTATCAGCAGGCTACCGCCCGCCCAGTCGGTGATCATCAGCGAGAAGGTGTTGCCGATACCGGTAGTCGAGACCACGTTGATGATCAGGCCCACGGTGATCAACAGGATCGCTGTGGTGATCATGTTGCGTGTTCCCTGAACCAACGCCTCGACGATCAACTTCGGCGTCATCGGTTGCTTGGAAAGCCAGGAGGCGACGATCACCGACACGATGGCGATGCCCGCCGCATAGGTCGGTGTGAAACCATAAACGAGTGCTGCCACCAGCACGACGAGCGGCAGCAGGTAGTGCCAGCCGTTTTTGAGAACCTCGCCGATGCGCGGTGCATCGGGGTCGTCGAGGTGCTGGGCGTTGCTGCGCTTGGCTTCGATGCGCACGAACATGGCGACGGATAGAAAGTAGAGCAGTGCTGGTAGTGCCGCGACACCGATGATGGTCAGGTAGGAGACTTGGGTATAGGAAGCCATGATGAAGGCTCCAGCCCCCATGACCGGTGGCATCAATTGGCCACCTGTCGAGGCAGAGGCCTCAACACCAGCGGCGAAGCGCGCCGGGAAACCCGCCTTGCGCATCAGCGGGATCGTGATCACGCCGGTGGAGACGGTGTTGGCCACGGCAGATCCTGAGACCGAGCCCATCAAGCCCGATGAGAACACCGCCACGAAGCCGGGGCCGCCGATGAAGCGTCCCGCGGCACAACGTGCGAGCTCGATGATGAATTCCCCGGCGCCTGATTTGACCAGGAAGGCACCGAAGAGGATGAACATGAACACATAGGACCAGGAGATCCGGGCGATTGAGCCCAGCATGCCCTCGCCGCCGATATAGCTTCGGAACAGCACCGTTTCCCACGACAAGCCAGGGAAGTTGAATACGCCACCGACGTACTGCCCCCACCAGGCCACGTAGGTCAGCGCGATCACGCTCAGTACGGGAATGAACCAGCCGGTGGTGCGCCTTGCGAATTCTAGGATCAGTCCCACTGCAACGATCGAGACGACCCAGTCCGAGGCGATGAAGGTCACGCCACGCTCATAGAGAGCATTCTCGAACACCATCAAGTAGACAGCACAGCCGATGGCGGCTACTGCGAGCAGAATATCAATGGCGAACACCGCCCGCCGTGGCCCGGTATGTTGAGGTCGTGCCAGAGGGACGGCCAGGGCGCATAGCGCGCCGAACAGGCCGAAGTGCATGGCGCTCGTCCATAGCGTGGATAGCGTCGAGAAGGTGTTGAAGTAGATATGAGCACAGGCAATAACGATGGCGAAGGCAATGAGAAATGGCCCCAGCCATGGATGCGAGAGGCGTTCATCGGCCTCTTGTGCATCCTCATCACGGATGGAATCGAGGGTTGAGTTGCTCACGGCGATCTCCTGATAGCGGCGTGCATCATGAGGGGAGCGGCAGCGTCGCAATCGAGCGCAGCACCGTCCGTTGGAAGGAGGGCTGGGCGCCCAGCCAGTGGCCGAACGCCCGGTGCGGGTCTCGGGTTACTCTGCGATCAGGCGCTCGGGGATCTCCAGCCCCTGCTCTTCGAAGAAGCGTGCCGCCCCCGGGTGCAGGGGCATCGGCAGGCCGACGATCGCTTTCTCAAGCGCCATCGCCTTGGTCGCGGGGTGGATGTTGTTGAGGAACGGCAGGTTCTCGTACATCGCCTTGGTGATGGCGTAAACGTCATCTTCAGGAACGTCGGCGCGTGCCGCCAGAATATTGGGCTGGGCGATGGTATGGATAACCTCGTCCTGGTTCGGGTAGGTGCCTGCCGGGATGTCGTAGGCGGACCAAAGCTCGAACTTGCTGTTGACCTTCTCCAGCTGCTCCTCAGTGAAGTCCAGTGTGGTGATATCGCCGTCGGCATTGGCATAGGCACGGGTCACGGCCGAGGCAGGTACACCTGCGGGAATGTTCATGCCGTCGATGGTGCCGTTCTGCAGGGCGTCTGCACTCGGACCATAGCCCAGGTAGGCGATATCCATTTCGTCTGGCTCGATGCCCAGCTGACCGAGGATGTAGCGACCTGACCCTTCAGTACCGGAGTTGCGTGCACCGATCGAGAACGACTTGCCGTAGAGATTAGTCATGTCGTCGATGGTGCCGGATTCGACCACGTCGTCCTCAACCACGAAGTGCTCAACGTTTTGCCACAGCATGGACACGCTGCGCAGGTTCTTGTACGCCTTGGGCACGGGGCCGTCACCTTCCCAGGCATAGGCACCATATAGCCCCTGCAGAATCCCGAACTGGGCCTGGTCTTCGTCCATCAACTTCAGGTTCTCACTGGAACCGGCGGAGCTGATCGCTGAAAGGGCAATGCCGGTCTCGGGTTCGAGCTTGACCTTGACCAGGGTGGAAAGCGCGACCCCGACGGGATAGTAGGTACCCCCAGTGGTGGCGGTGCCCATGATGTACTGGTGGGATTCCTGGGCCAGTGCGGAGGATGCGGAGATGCCCAGAGCCGCGGCGGAGGCCAGGCCGATGGCGGATTTGAGGAACTGACGCTTATTCATGCCATGTCTCCCTTGAGGAAAGTTAGCGATTATTGTGTTGCGTCAGTTCATAAGCAGATGGCCTGCCAGAAAGATATAAGTAGAATTAAATCAGATGGTTAAGTTTTTTTTGGTCAAGGGAGAAGGGCGGCATCGGCAAGTTCTTGCCTGCTTGCGGAGGGGTGTCGGCCATTTTTTGCCGATGCAACGGCAGCCCTGCAGGTAGCTTTGCCAGATCGCCCGTGGCATCGGAAGCGATATGGCGTGGAATGGTGGGAGAGGTTGATGTTCTCATCCCTGGCCGGATGGCTCGGTTGGAGTTGAACCTTCAGACGTTCCCGCTGGCCACCGTGGAGGTATCGGCTTGCCCGCAGAACGCCTCGCGACGCAGCCCGTGGCGTTGCATCTTCTGGTTAAGGGTCCGTCTCGGTAGATCGAGCTCTTCGAGTACCGCCTGGATGTTGCCACGATGACGAGTCAGCGCTGCACGCAGCAAGGAGGCCTCAAAGGCGGCGACTTGATCGGCGAGTGATCCTTCGGTTGCCTCCCCGGACGCGACTTCAAGGTAAGGGATGTCCAGGTTGAGCGTGAAGCGCGTCGCCGCGTTGCGCAGCTCGCGCAGGTTTCCGGGCCAGTGATGGCGCCCAAGCGCCGCCAGTAGCTCTCCATCGGCCTCGCGTTGGGGGCGCTGATGAACTTCGGCTGCTTGGCGGCTGAAGTGTATGAACAGCGTGGCAATGTCTTCGCGGCGCTCACGCAGGGGAGGGATCCTCAATTCGGCGATGGCCAGCCGGTAGTACAGGTCCTCGCGAAACTCACCAAGAGCCGCCTGCTGCAGGAGATCTGTCTTTGTCGCCGCCACCACGCGAAGATCGACGTTTATGACCTGGTTGCTGCCCACCCGCGTTACCTCACCCTCCTGTAGTGCTCGCAGCAACTTCACTTGAGTGGCGAGTGGCATTGACTCGATCTCGTCGAGGAAGAGGGTGCCGCCGCTGGCGTGTTCGAGCTTGCCGACGCGGCTTTCTAGCGCACCGGTGAAGGCACCCTTCTCGTGGCCGAAAAGTTCTGACTCGACTAGCTCCGGGGGAATGGCCCCGCAGTTAAGGACCACGAAAGGTGTGGCTTCGCCGGGACCGAACTCGTGCAAGCAACGCGCCACGACCTCCTTGCCGCTGCCGGTTTCGCCATGTATCAGTACATGGGCGCGAGTCGAGGCGAGGTTGGCGATCTGGTCGCGCAAGCGCTGCATGCCCGGTGCCTCGCCGATCAATCGCGCCGCCAAGCCGCCTTGGCGCAGTGCTTGGCGCAATCGGCGGTTCTCCTGTCCCAGGCGGCGGCGCTCCAGTGCCCGTTGGACCTGTTCTTCGAGTCGTTCCGGATCGTAAGGCTTCTCGATAAAATCCCAGGCTCCCTGCCGCATGGCATGCACCGCCATGGGCACATCGCCGTGGCCAGTGATCAGCAATACGGGCAGGTCATCATCGGTATCCTGTACGGCCTGCAGGAGCTGCAATCCGTCGAGGCCGGGCATCTTGACGTCCGAGATCAGCACGCCGCAGGGAGAGCCCGCCCGGAGCTCGTCAAGAACTGCCTGGCCGCCCGCGAAGGTGCGCACCGGCAAGTCACAAAGCTCGAACCACTGGGTCAGCGACTCCCGTACCCCGGGATCGTCGTCGACTAGCCAGACGGGTAGCTCGCTCATGTCGGGATGTCCTTGTTGCCAGGTTGCCGTGATGACTCACCGTTTACCCGCGTCAATATGACATGGAAAACGGCGCCGCCGAGGTGGGCAGGGCGGTTTTCGGCGCGGATGCGACCCTTGAGATCCTGAACGATCCCATAGGCGATGAACAGCCCCAGGCCGAGGCCGTCGCCCACCTCCTTGGTGGTGTAGAAAGGGTCGAAAATATGTTCGAGGGTCGCCTCGTCTATACCAGGCCCATTGTCCGCCACGACCAGTTCGACCTGCTCGGGGGCCAAGTCCACGCGGACGTCAAGACGCGGGGACGGGGTATCGCGCAGGGCATCCAGGGCGTTGCGCAGCAGGTTGGTAAGAAGCTGTTCAATGCGGACGCTATCCCCGGCGACCCATGCCGTGGAGTCCTCGGGCAGCTCTAGATGCAGCTCGACCTTTTGACGCTCCAGGCGATCCCTGAGCAGCTCAAGCACAAACTGTAGTCTTGCGACCAGGTCGACAGATTCAAGCGTTCCACCCTTGCGAGCGAAGATCTTGAGCTGTCGGATCAGAGTCGCCAAGCGGTCGGACAGGTCGTGGATATGGCGGAAGTTGTCGATGGCCGTGGCCTCACGACCACGCTCCAGCAGACGAGCCCCGCTAACTGCATAGGTCCGGATGCCGGCCAGCGGTTGGTTCAGCTCGTGAGCGATACCTGCCGCCATGGTGCCCAGTGCCGCGAGCTTGCCAGCTTGCACCAGTTCCGCTTGGGCCGCTTCGAGTTCCTGCGTACGCGCTTTTACCCTTGCCTCGAGGCGCTCGTTGGCCTCCTGAATGATGCGCGCTTCTCGGTCACGCAGACGTTGACGCTTCTGGCGCTCGCGTAGCCAGAGGCCCAGTAGCAGCAGGGCCAGGGTGGTGCCTGAGGCAGCCAGCAGAGCATTGCGAGCGACTGTGTAAAGTGGTCGGACGGGCAGCAGGTAGTGCATGGTCCAGTCGAGGGTCGTCTGGGGTAGGGTCAGGTCAAGGTAGCGTTCACCCAGGTCTCCAGTGCTTGTGTCGCCAACATGCAGGGAGCCGTCAGGCAGGCGTTCGCCAAGAGGGCGCAGCGGTGTCTTCAGGAATTGTCGCTGTTCGTGGATCTCCTCCATGGCATTGACACCGATATCGTCCAGTCGACGATAACGCCATTCCGGGCGGCTCGAAAGTATCACCACGCCGTTGGTATCGGAGAGCAGAACTTGCTCGCCTGCCTGTCGCCAGCTGTCCTGCAGAGCTTCCAGAGAGATCTTGACGACCAATACGCCACCGGGGCGGCCCGAGGCCCCTCCCTGAACTGCGGCAGAGACAAAATAGCCGGCTCGCCCCGTGGTGCTGCCGATGGCAAAGAACTCACCCTGACCCTCGGCCATGGCATCCTGGAAATAGGGTCGGAAGTCATAATGGTGGCCGAGAAAACTGGCATCGCTGGCATAGTTGCTGGCAGCGATGGTGACACCCTCATCATCCATCAGGAAGATGGCCTCGGCTCCCGAGCTTTCGGCCACATGGGCCAAGTATCGGTTGACCTGCTCAGTGAAAACGCCGACCTCATCGACAACCGCCGCCTGGACCAGGGAATGGCGAGCCAGTAGTCCTGGAAGATAGGTGAAGCGTTCCAGCGCCCCGTTGAGGCTGCTGCTGTAGAGCGCTAGGCGCGAATCGGCGTGCCGACGCGCCTCATTCGTGACACGCTCTAACTGCCAATGCCACACCCACCACAACATCACAGCGAGAGCGGCGGCGGTGATGGCGATCGTCAGGCGACCCAGTCTACGACGAAGTACTTGGTTCACGGGCCAGCCTCCCGCTGGCATGCAGGCGGCCGGTAGACCAAGTTGCTGACCATATCTATGACGAGCACTCCATATACGGAGGAAAACAGTCCATCAGGTGGTGACAGGGTAGCCCGATTTTACCCCGCCGACGGCTGTCAGGCAGCTGTGGCTGGATTTATGCAGTGTTTCCCTAGCACGCCTTACGCGGTGAAGCGCCGCTCCAGATCCACCGGCAGCACCTCGCCCAGATGGATCGCCACCGGACGCTTGCCCTCGCGCCGGATCTCGCAGCGCTGCGCCAGCACCTCCACACCGCGTGTTGCTGCCTCGCGCAGCGCTCGGGCATAGGCGGGATCCAGGTGCTCGGCCGGCGCCACGGCATCGATCCCCTCGTGGGCCACGCAGAACAGCAGTACCGCACGCTGCCCCGCCTCGGCCAGGGCCATCAGCACCTCCAGATGCTTCCTGCCGCGTTCGCTCACCGCGTCGGGGAAGTAGCCGTGCCCGTCGGGCTCCCTGAGGGTCACCTGCTTGACCTCCACGAAGGCCGTGCCGCGCTCGGGGTCGTCGAGGCGAAAATCGAGTCGCGAGGCCTTCTCCCCCGCACAGGCTACCGGGGCCTCGCGTCGCAGCTCGGCATAGCCGGTCAACGATGGCACCCTGTCGGCGCGCAGTGCCTCCTCGACGATGCGGTTGGCGCGACCCGTCTGAACCGAGGCCATGGCCAGGCGGCCGTCGGGTTGGGGCAGCTCGATCAGCTCCCAGGTCCAGGCAAGCTTGCGCTTCGGGTTATCGCTGGGCGACAGCCACACCCGACAGCCCGGCACGTTCACTCCTCGCATGGAGCCGGTATTGGGGCAGTGGGCCACCAACTCACGGCCATCGTCGAGGCGCACATCGGCCAGGAAGCGCTTGTAGCGACGCAGCAGGGTGCCGGGCAGCAGTTCGGGATAGTCCATGTGGCTCCTTACTGGCGCGCCAGGAAGCGCTCGAGGCGACTCACCGCCTCCTCCAGGCGCTCGACCCCGGTGGTGAAGGCGATGCGCACATGGTGCTCACCGCCCTGCAGGGCGAAGTCGATCCCCGGAGTAATGGCCACGTTCTCCTCCTCCAGCAGGCGCCGGCAGAAGGCCTGGCTGTCGTCGCTGTAGCGGGAGATGTCGAGCCACAGGTAGAAGGCCCCCTGGGGCGGCAGCGAGGGCGCCAGGCCGAGTCGCGCCAGCCCGGCCAGCAGGGCATCGCGGCGCCGGCCCAGCTCGGCCCGACGCTCCTCGAGAATGCCCCGAGTCTCCGTGGTGAAAGCCGCCAGGGCGGCGTGCTGAGCCGGGGTCGGGGCGGCCAGGAAGACATTCTGGGCCAGCCGCGTCAGCGGCTCCACCGCCTCTTCCGGCGCCAGCAGCCAGCCCAGGCGCCAGCCGGTCATGCCGAAGTACTTGGAGAAGCTGTTGACCACGAAGGCGTCCGGCGTGATCGACGCCACCGAGAGTGGCTCGAGGTCATAGCAGAGCCCCTGGTAGATCTCGTCCACCAGCAGGTGGCCACCCCGCGCTGCCACCGTCTCGGCCACCGCCGCCAGCTGCCCCGCATCCAGCATATGGCCGGTGGGGTTGGAGGGCGTGGCGAGCATCGCCAGGCGGGTGGCGTCGTGCCAGTGCGCTGCGACCAGCTCGGCGTCCAGCTGCCAACCGCTTGCCGGCCCCACCGGCACGGCATCCACCTCGGCCCCGGCCAGGGCCATGAAGTGGCGGTTGCAGGGGTAGTTGGGGTCCGCCATCAGCACCCGGTCGCCGGGACTGGCCAGCAGCTGGCTGGCGAGCAGCAGCGCCCCAGAGGCACCGGGGGTGACCAGGATACGGCGCGGGTCGACGGCGGCACCGAAGTGCTCGGCATAGTGGCCGGCGATCGCCTCGCGCAGGGCGGGCAGCCCGGCCGCCGGCGTGTAGCGGGTGTGCCCCGCCGCCAGCGCCGCCTGTCCAGCGGCGACCACCGGCTCCGGGGTCGCGAAGTCCGGCTCGCCCACCTCCAGGTGGATCACGTCATGGCCGGCCGCCTCGCGGGCCTGGGCGGTTTCCAGCAGGCTCATCACCCGGAAGGGGGCAACCTGGTCGATGCGCGGGCTCCACGCCATGGCAGGACTCCTGTCGGTAGGCCAGTACGCCGGGGAGCCAGGGCCCCGCGGCGTGGTCAAAAGATCGTGTCATCGAAGGCCCTAGTGTAGCGACTTTGGTGGCAGGATCGCAGCCAATGGCGTGCCCGAGGTTGCAACCCCGCGCCTTTTCGGCTAAACAAGCATGCCTTTGGCGTGAGATACCTTGCATCGCAGCGGGTATTGATCAGCAGTCACTCAAGTAATGAGGCAGTCCCATGCCAGTAGCCGACAAGAAAACGGAAGCGCCCAAGAAGTTCACCCCCTACGAACCGGCGGCGGGTGAGGAGTACATGAACGAGGCGCAGCTGGAGCATTTCCGGCAGATCCTGCTGGGCTGGAAGCAGGAGCTCATGGAGGAGGTCGACCGCACCGTGCGCCACCTGCAGGAGGAGGCGAACAACTACGCCGACCCGGCCGACCGCGCCACCCAGGAGGAGGGCTTCAGCCTGGAGCTGCGCACCCGGGATCGCGAGCGCAAGCTGCTCAAGAAGATCAACGAGACCCTCGAGAAGATCGACGAGGACGACTACGGCTTCTGCGAGGCCTGTGGCGTCGAGATCGGCATTCGCCGGCTGGAGGCCCGTCCCACGGCCACCCTGTGCGTGGACTGCAAGACGCTGGCCGAGCTCAAGGAAAAGCAGCTGGGCGGCTGATCCAGGCATGCCGATGGCCTGGCCGACCCTCCGTGACGGGCACCCCTGGGTGCCCGTCCGCGTATCCGCTGCCCGGAGCCGCCCATGAGCCACTACCGCGGACGCTTCGCCCCCACCCCTTCCGGGCCGCTGCACTTCGGCTCGCTGGTGGCGGCCCTGGCCAGCTACCTGGATGCCCGCCGCGCCGGGGGCGAGTGGCTGCTGCGCATCGAGGATATCGATCCGCCGCGCTGCCCATCCGGCGCCGCCGACGCGATCCTGCGCCAGCTGGAGGCCTTCGGCCTGCACTGGGACGGCCCGGTGCTCTGGCAGCACAATCGCGGCGACGCCTACCAGACCGCCCTCGAGCGGCTGACCGCACTGGGCCTCGCCTACCCCTGCAGCTGTTCACGCAAGCAGTGGCGCGACTTCCCCATCTATCCCGGCTGGTGCCGCGACGGCGTGCGCGAACCCGAAAAGCCGGTGGCCTGGCGGCTGCGCAGCGACCTGGGACTGCGACCGGTGGTATGGCAGGACCGCCTGTTCGGGGAGCAGCGCTTCGACCCGGCCGAGCTCGGCGACGTGGTGCTCAAGCGCAAGGATGGCCTGTGGGCCTATCAGCTCGCCGTGGTGGTGGACGACGCCGACCAGGGCATCAGCGACGTGGTGCGCGGCTTCGACCTGCTCGACAATACCCCCTGGCAGCGCCAGCTGCAGCACGCCCTGGGCTATCCCGAGCCGCGCTACCTGCACCTGCCGCTGATCACCGGCGAAGGCGGCCAGAAGCTCTCCAAGCAGAACCTGGCACCGGCCCTGCCCACCGACGATGCCGCGGTGCGCCCGCTGCTGCACGCCGCCCTGGCAGCGCTGGACCAGGCCCCACCGGAAGCCCTGGCCACCGCCCCGGTGGCCGAGCAGCTTGCCTGGGCCCTGGAGGCCTGGTCGGTGGCACGCATCCGCCCGCTGGCCGAGCGCCCGCTCACCGACACGCCGGGGTAGCGGCGCGCTGAAAGAGAAGGAGGCTCCATGTACGTCTATCGGCTGATGCTGTTCCTGGTGCTCGGTGGCTACCTGCTCTCGCCACTGATCATGAGCGGCTGGGCCACTCCCGGCGTCGCCTGGTACCGTCCCTTCGTCATCTGGGGCGTGCTGATCGCCCTGACCGTGTGGCTTGAGCAGAAGAGGAAGCTCGATGAACGCTAGCCTGGCGACCATGCTCGGCGTGGGGGCCGGCTTCCTGCTGCTGCTGTGGCTCTGCGCCCTGGCCGTGGATCGCGGCTGGATCCCCACGCGCATCACCCGCCACCCGCTGGTCTACGCCCTGGCGCTGGGAGTCTACGCCAGCGCCTGGGCGATCTATGGCAGCCTGGAGCTGGCCGCCACCTCCGGCTACGGCTACCTGACCTACTACCTGGGCGTGGCCGGCGCTTTCCTGCTGGCACCGGTGCTGCTGGTGCCGATCCAGCGCATGGTACGCACCCATCAGCTGGCCTCGCTGGCCGACCTCTTCGCCTTCCGTTATCGCTCGCGCTGGGTCGGTACCCTGATCACCCTGGTCAGCCTGCTGGCGGTACTGCCGCTGCTGGCGCTGCAGGTGCAGACCATGGGCAACGCCATCTACCTGATGACCGGCGCGGCCTCGCCGGCAACGCTGGCGCTGGTCTTCTGCGTGCTGCTGGCGCTGTTCGACATGACCTTCGTGGGGCGACGGCGCATCGACGGCCAGCACGACAGCCTGCTGGCGGTGATGGCACTCTCCTCGCTGATCAAGCTTTCCGCCATGCTGGGCCTGGGTGCCTTCGCGCTGTTCGCCGTGTTCGAGGGTCCCGCCGACGTCCAGGCCTGGCTCGAGGGTCCTGGCCAGGCCTTCCAGGCCAGCGTGGTCCAGACCGACCCGGCGCACTGGCGCTCGCTGCTGCTGCTGTTCTTCGCCGGCCTGTTGATGCCGCACATCTTCCACCTGGTATTCACCGAGACCCGCTCGCGCCACACCCTGCTGCAGGCCAGTTGGGCACTGCCCCTGTTCCTGCTGCTGATGGCGTTGCCGGTGCCGCTGATCCTGTGGGCGGGCCAGCGGCTGGGCGCCGATGGTCCGCTGGGCACCGCCTATCTGGCGTTCGGCCTCTCCGAGTCGGTGGCACTCCAGGCCCTGGCTTTCCTCGCCGGCCTGGCCGCCACCAGTGCCACCACGCTGCTGATCGCCCTGGCGCTGTCGGGCATGCTGGTCAACCATGTCTTCCTGGTGGCGCACCCTCCCGAGGCCCACCACGACCTCTACCGCTGGTTGCGCTGGCTGCGCCGCGGCCTGGTCGCCGCCGTGGTGCTCGGTGGCTGGCTGTTCTATCGCATCGTCGGCGTGCACCACGACCTGACCAGCCTGGGGCTTGCCGCCTTCGTGGGCATGGCACAGTGCCTGCCCGGCCTGCTGGCCCTGCTCTACTGGCCGGGCGCCAACCGGCGGGGCATGCTGGCCGGGCTGGCCAGCGGCATCCTGGTGTGGCTCGCCGGGCTGTGGTTGCCGCTGCTGACCGGACTGCCCGCCCTGGTGATCATTCCTCCGGGACTCGAGGCGCTGGCCGGCGAGCCCGCCTGGTATGCGGTGACCCTGGTCTCGCTGGCGAGCAACGCCCTGGTATTCATCGTGGTCTCCCTGGCCACCCCGACCTCCGAGGGGGAGCGCGCCGCCGCCGAGGCCTGCTCGGTGGACGCGGTGATCCGCCCCAAGCGGCTGCCGCTGGAGGCTGCCAACGGCGAGGAGTTCAAGTCGCACCTGGCACGCGCCCTGGGCGAGTCGGTGGCGGCCCGCGAGGTGGATCGCGCCCTGGATGACCTGGGCCTGTCACCCCTGGACGGCCGCCCCTATGCACTGCGCCGGCTGCGCGACCGCCTGCAGGCCAACCTCTCGGGGCTGATGGGTCCCTCGGTGGCCCAGGACATCGTCGACCGCTACCTGCCCTACCGTCAGGATGGTCCCGGCGCCACCGAGGACATCCACTTCGTGGAGAGCCGCCTGGAGGCCTACCGCTCGCGGCTCACCGGTCTCGCCCGGGAGCTCGACGGCCTGCGCCGCTACCACCGCCGCACCCTGACCCGGCTACCGGTGGGGCTGTGCGCCTTCGGCGAGGATGGTGAGCTGCTGATGTGGAACGACGCCCTGGCCCGGCTCTCGGGCATCGAGGGCGGCGGTGTGGTCGGCGCACGGCGCGAGAGCCTGCCTGCCCCCTGGGGCGAACTGCTGGGACGCATCATCGCGGAGCCCGGCAGCCACCTCTACAAGCAGCCGGTCAGCCTGGACGGCGCCACCCGCTACATGAGCCTGCACAAGGCCGCCCTGGAGGGCAGCGACAACGAGCCCGGCGGCATGGTGATCCTGGTCGAGGATCACAGCGAGATGAAGTGGCTGGAAGACGAGCTGGTCCACGCCGCCCGCCTGGCCTCCATCGGTCAGCTGGCCGCCGGCGTGGCCCACGAGATCGGCAACCCCATCACCGGCATCTCCTCGCTGGCCCAGAACCTGCGCTACGAGACCGATGACCCCGAGGTGCTGGAGACCACCGAGCAGATCCAGCAGCTCACCGACCGCGTCTCGCGCATCGTCTCCTCGCTGGTAGGCTTTGCCCATGGCGGGCGTCACCTGGCCGGCCGCGAACTCGCCCCGGTTGGCATCGCCGAGGTGGTCGACGAGGCCATCCACTTGATCCATCTCGCCCGCTCGAGGGAGGATGTGCGCTTCGACAACCGTTGCCCGGCGGCGGAGCGGGTCGAGGGCGACGCCCAGCGCCTGCTGCAGGTAATGGTCAATCTGCTGGGCAACGCCCGCGATGCCAGCGAGCCGGGGGATGGCGTGACCATCGAGGCGGTCCCGGAGGGCGCGGGGCTAAGGATCAGCGTCACCGACGAGGGGGCCGGTATCGACCCCAGCGTGCGCGACCACCTCTTCGAGCCCTTCACCACCACCAAGCCCCCCGGCGAAGGTACCGGCCTCGGCCTGCCGCTGGTCTACAGCATCGTCGCCGAGCACCACGGCAGCCTGGACGTCGAATCGCCACTACCGGGCAGCGAGCGCGGCACCCGCATCAGCCTGTGGCTGCCACGCCACCAGAAGGAGGGTGAGACACCCCGATGAGCCGGATCCTGATCGTAGAAGACGAAGCCATCATCCGCCGCGCGCTGCGCCGCCTGCTCGAGCGCCACGACTACCGGGTCGACGAGGCAGGCTCGGTCGCCGATGCCATGGCCCTGGATCCGCAGCGCTTCGACCTGGTGATCAGCGACCTGCGCCTGCCGGGCGAGCCCGGCACCGAGCTGATCGCCCGCGCCGCCCCGGTGCCGGTGCTGATCATGACCAGCTACGCCAGCATGCGCTCGGCCGTTGACGCGCTCAAGCTGGGCGCCGTCGACTACGTCGCCAAGCCCTTCGACCATGATGAACTGCTCGAGACCGTGGCCCGGGTGCTCCACCAGCAGGGCAGCCTGCGCGCCGAGCCCCCCGACGTCGCCGAACCCGATGGCCAGGCGCGGCCGATGATCGGTCACTGCGAGGCGATGCAGCGAGTCTATTCGCGGATCCGCAAGACCGCCCCGGCCGATGTCACCGTGCTGATCCAGGGGGAGTCCGGTACCGGCAAGGAGCTGGTAGCCCGCGCCCTGCACCAGCAGAGCAAGCGCGCCCAGGCGCCGCTGATCTGCGTCAACTGCGCGGCGATTCCCGAGACGCTGATCGAGTCGGAACTGTTCGGACACGAGAAGGGCGCCTTTACCGGAGCCAGTGCGGCCCGTACCGGCCTGGTGGAGGCCGCCGACGGCGGCACCCTGTTCCTCGACGAGATCGGCGAGCTGCCCCTGGACGCCCAGGCGCGGCTGCTGCGCGTGCTGCAGGAGGGCGAGATCCGCAAGATCGGCTCGGTGGAGACCCGTCACGTCGATGTGCGCCTGATCGCCGCCACCCACCGTGACCTCCAGTCGCTGTCGAAGACCGGCGAATTTCGCCTCGACCTCTACTATCGCCTCAACGTGATGCAGATCGACCTGCCGCCCCTGCGCGAGCGCGAGGATGATGTGCTGCTGATCGCCGACGCCCTGCTGGAGAAGGCCTGCCGGCGCCATGAGCGCGAGGGGCTGCGCCTCTCCCGGGCCGCACGCGACGAGATTCGCCACTACCCCTGGCCCGGCAATGTGCGTGAGCTGGAGAACGCCCTGGAACGCGGCGTGATCCTCGCCGAGGGCCATCTGATCCACCCCGACGATCTGGGCCTCTCCGCGGCCGGCGGGGCCCCGGCGATGGCCCGACGCCCTACCCCACCCCCGGAGGCACCCGCGGACGACAAGGAGGAGAGCGCACCCGAGGACGACCTCTCCCTGGAGGACTACTTCCAGCACTTCGTGCTGGAGCATCAGGACCAGATGAGCGAGACCGAGCTGGCCCAGAAGCTCGGCATCAGCCGCAAGTCGCTCTGGGAACGGCGCCAGCGCCTCGGCATTCCCCGCAAGAAGAGCCCCCGCCGCAGGGCCGACTGATTCCTGCCCCCCTGCTGACCAGGCCGCGACCACCCTTCGCCCGGCCAGGGCGTGCTCGAAGCGAGGCACCTTCGACCAAGGTGCAAGAGCCCTCTCATGGCCTCCTGTCGACGCCCGGGGGCAGCTTCCGGGCCAGCCACGCACCATTTGTTACCGTCCCACACAGACAGGGCCCCAACACGGTGCCAGCCGGGTAACACTCACGCCCACATCCGACGCCACCCTTTTCATCGACAACAGTAACCATCTGAATAAAATGAAAAAAACAAATCCTGGCATGCCGTCTGCAATATAACAGGGCAAGAAAAACAAGTTCCGGCGTCATCCGCTGCCCGCCACAACAACAACAGTGCAGCCCGGATGGCAGACGCCCACCACAACAATGCCAACAGCGTGGGCGAGTGCCGCTACAGGCACGAGACCAACAAGAACAACTGAATGACGTGCCCGGCCCCTCGGCCCCAACAACAACAGCAACCCGAGGCACCGGAAGACTCAGGACGCGACGCGCCAGCCACGCCCACAACAAGAACAATGGGCAAGCGAGGCGCACCCCCGGAAACAATACCAAGACGCCGGGGGAAGGCAGATTTTCTGCCGTCGTGGTTGGATTATTGTTTTGAATACGAGGCGGTTACCCCCGGGAGCGCCAACAAGGATAACAACACTGCTTGCCTGTACTCCTTGGTGACTGTGGTGCGTATTCAAGGCGATGTGCCATCACGAAGAAGAACCAGCAGCAGGGATGCTGCACCGTTACTTGAGGGGGAGGCCATCGGCCTCCCCCTTCTACGTGTGGCCGCTCGGCAGGCGCCCTGCGCTATGCAAGCTTTCGGGGGTCCGCTACACTCAATGCTTTTATACGCTTTCCACGAGCTTTCTCCGCCTTGCGAGTCGATATCGCCGCATGTTCAAAGGATTTACCCGTTTTCTGCAGAGCCCCGGCGAGAGCCTGAAGTCGCTGTTCGGTACCGAGGCCGCCGCCGGCGTACCCGAGGTGCGCGTCATTCCCCGCGAGGAGCACCCGGTATCGCGCCAGCACTTCAGCGATGCCGCCCTCAAGGTCCTCTATCGGCTGCATAACGCCGGCTTCGAGGCCTATCTGGTCGGCGGCTGCATCCGCGACTCCCTGCTGGGACGCATGCCCAAGGACTTCGATGTCGCCACCGACGCGACGCCGGAGGAGGTGAAGGGGCTGTTCCGCAATTCGCGGATCATCGGTCGCCGCTTTCGCATCGTCCACGTGCGCTTCGGCCGCGAGGTAATCGAGGTCACCACCTTCCGCGGCAAGCCCGGCGACGACCACGCCGACCATATCGCCCAGCAGTCCGATGACGGCCTGCTGCTGCGCGACAACGTCTGGGGCAACATCCAGGAAGATGCCCTGCGCCGCGACTTCACCATCAACGCCCTCTATTACAGCATCGCCGACTTCTCGATCCACGACTTCGCCAACGGCGTTCGCGACATCGAGGCGCGCACACTGCGTCTGATCGGCGACCCGGCGACCCGCTATCGCGAGGACCCGGTGCGCATGCTGCGTGCCGTGCGCTTTGCGGCCAAGCTCGACTTCCAGCTGGCCCCGGACAGCGAAGCGCCGATCCGCGAGCTCGCCCCCCTGATGCTGCAGATCCCCCCGGCGCGTCTGTTCGACGAGGTGCTCAAGCTGTTCATGGCCGGTCACGGCGTCGAGACGTTCCGACTGCTGCGACACTACGGCCTGTTCGAGATGCTCTTCCCCGAGGCCGCCGAGGCCATGGATGAGCTGCCCTGGGCCGAGCGCCTGGTCGAGGAGGCCCTGGCCAGCACCGATCGACGCATCCTCGAGGAGCGCCCGGTGACCCCGGCCTTCCTGTTTGCGGCCATGCTGTGGGGGCCGGTGGTGCAGCGCCAGGCCGAACAGGAGGCCAGGGGCCTGCCGCCGATCCCGGCGCTGCAGGCCGCGTCCCAGCAGGTGGTCTCGCGCCAGCTCCAGCACGTGTCGATCCCCAAGCGCTTCAGCCTGCCCATGCGCGACATCTGGGACCTCCAGCAACGCCTGCCGCTGCGCCGCGGTCGCCGGGTGTTCCAGACCCGGGAGCACCCGCGTTTCCGCGCCGCCTATGACCTGTTGCTGCTGCGCGAGGCGGCCGGCGAACTCGAGCCCGGCCTCGGCGACTGGTGGACCGCCTTCCAGAAGGCCGATGAACACGAACAGGCCCGCCTGCTCGACAAGGCCGGCGCCAACCCCGCCGGTAGCGGCAAACCCGGCCGCAAGAAGCGGCGCCGCCGGCGCAAGCCGCGCCGCGACAACGATGGCGGTAGCCCCGAGGCATGAGCGTGCAGCGCGCCTGGATCGGCCTGGGCAGCAACCTCGAGGATCCCGAGGCGCAGGTCGCCCGGGCCCTCGAGGCACTCGACCGGCTGCCTCTGACGCGTCGCATCGCCGCTTCACCGCTGTATGCCAGTCGCCCCGTCGGTCCCCAGGATCAGCCCGATTTCATCAATGCCGTGGCCTGCGTGGAGACCCGTCTCTCGCCGCTGGCATTGCTCGACCAGCTGCAGGCCCTGGAGCAGCGCCACCGCCGGGTCCGCAGCCGCCGCTGGGGACCCCGCACCCTCGACCTGGATCTGCTACTGTTCGATGACAGCACCCTCTGCCTGCCGCGCCTGACGGTGCCGCACCCGGAGATGACCCGGCGCGCCTTCGTGCTGGTGCCGCTGCTGGCGGTGGAGCCGCGGATGCGGCTGCCCGATGGCCGGCGGCTGGCCGACCTGGAGGCCGCGCATGCCGACGCAGCGACACTGCGAGTGTTACCCAGCGGCGTCAATGGACGATAAGTGTTACCCATCGACACAACGCGGCCTTTCAGGTAACAATCGCGGGTTACAAGGGCCGGCCCCCGCGCCGCGACCCGACGTCACAAACGAGAGAGCACGCCATGAAACCCATCACCCTGAGCACGCTGCAGGCCTACAAGCGCGCCGGTGACACCTTCAGCTCCCTGACCGCCTACGACGCCTCCTTCGCCAGGGTAGCCAGCGATGCCGGCATCGAGGTGCTGCTGGTGGGCGACTCCCTGGGCATGGTCCTGCAGGGCCACGCCAGCACCCTGCCGGTCACCCTGGAGGAGATCTGCTACCACACCCGCTGCGTGGCCCGTGGCAAGGGCGCCAGCCTGCTGATGGTCGACCTGCCCTTCATGGGCAATGCCAGCACCGAGCGCCTGCTGGAGAACGCCGGCGAGCTGATGCGCGCCGGGGCCGAGCTGGTCAAGGTGGAGGGCGAGGCGTGGATGGCCGACGGTATCCGTGAGCTGACCCGCCGTGGCGTACCGGTGTGCGCCCACCTGGGCCTGACGCCACAGACCGTCTACCAGCTGGGCGGCTACAAGGTGCAGGGACGCGATGCCGATCGCGCCAGCCAGATCCTCGAGGACGCCCGCACCCTGGTCGAGGCCGGCGCCTCGGTCATCCTGCTCGAGTGCGTGCCGGCGAGCCTGGGGCGCGCAATCACCGAAGCCCTCGATGTGCCGGTGATCGGCATCGGTGCCGGCCCCGACACCGATGGCCAGATACTCGTCATGCACGACATGCTGGACGTCACTCCTGGCCGCAAGCCGCGCTTCGTCAAGAACTTTATGGCCGAGGCCGAGGACATCCACGGCGCCTTCCGTCGCTATCACGAGGACGTCAAGGCGCGGCGCTTCCCCGCCGAGGAGCACTGTTTCTAGATTCGAGTGTTAAACACGGTATTGAATACCGCTTCCAGCCGGAACTTTGCCATGCGCACCCTGAGAGAGATACCCGCCCTGCGCGAGACGCTGGGCGACGCCCGTCGTCGCGGCGAGCGCATCGCCCTGGTCCCCACCATGGGCAACCTGCACGACGGCCACCTGGCACTGGTCGCCGCCGCCCGCGAGCGGGCGGATGTAGTGATCGCCACCATCTTCGTCAACCCGCTGCAGTTCGGCGCCGGCGAGGACCTCGAGGCCTACCCGCGCACCCTCGAAGAGGATCAGGCGCGACTCGAGGCGGCCGGTTGCGACCTGCTGTTCGCCCCGGATACCACCACTCTCTATCCCCGCGGCCTGGAAGCCCAGACCCGCATCGTGGTCCCCGAGGTCAGCGAAGGGCTGTGCGGCGCCTCGCGCCCCGGCCACTTCGACGGCGTCTCTACGGTGGTCGGCATGCTCTTCAACCTGGTGCAACCCGACCTCGCCTGCTTCGGCGAGAAGGACTACCAACAGCTGGCGGTGATCCGCCGCATGGTCGCCGACCTGCACTTCCCCATCGAGATCGTCGGCGTGCCCATCGTGCGCGCCGAGGATGGCCTGGCACTCTCCTCACGCAACGGCTACCTGAGCCCCGAGCAGCGAGCCATCGCTCCGCGCCTCTACGCCACCCTGTGCGAACTGCGCGAGGGCCTGGAGGCCGGAAGCGCCCCATCTGCTCTCCTCGAGCAGGGCCGGACACGCCTGGACGAGGCCGGCTTCGAGCCCGACTACCTGGAGCTGCGCGCCGCCGATCTCGGGCCGGCCACCACCGCCACCCGCGAGGCGGTACTGCTCGCCGCCGCCCGGCTGGGCACCACCCGGCTGATCGATAACCTGACCCTGACCCTGCCCCGCTGAGGCAGCCCTCTGGAGGACCCTGTTTCCATGTACACCATCATGCTCAAGGCCAAGCTGCACATGGCCCGCGTCACCCACGCCGTGCTCAACTACGAGGGCTCCTGCGCCATCGACGGTGAGCTGCTCGACATGGCCGGCATCCGCGAGAATGAGCAGATCCAGATCTACAACGTCGAGAATGGCCAGCGCTTCACCACCTACGCCATCCGTGCCGAGGAGGGCTCGAAGGTAATCTCGGTGAACGGCGCTGCCGCCCACCTGGCAAGCGAAGGTCAGCGGGTGATCATCTGTAGCTATGCCCACTACAGTGACGCCGAGCTCGCGAGCCACCAGCCCGCCCTGGTCTACCTGCAGGAAGGCAACCACGTCAGCCACACCAGCCACGCCATCCCCGTCCAGATGGCCTGAGCCCCGGGGCGGTAACCCGCCGCTGCAAGCCGGGTTGCCGCCCGAATCCTCCCCTGGGCGCTCGCCTACCACCAATTGCCGCCATGCAAACATTGCGGCGCCGCACAAGACTCCCCTATGCTGAAAGGCCCGGTCGTGTCAGGCTGTCGCGACAAGGCCGCAAGCCCGTCTTTCCAGCGAGGAGAGTGCTCACATGCAAGAAGTGGTTATCGTTGCCGCCCGCCGTACCGCCGTCGGTTCCTTCGGCGGCTCCCTGGCCGGCATCCCTGCCAGCGACCTGGGCGCCGTGGTCATCAAGGACCTTCTGGCCACCACCGGTGTGGCCGGCGATCAGGTGGACGAGGTGCTGCTCGGCCAGGTACTGACCGCCGGTGTCGGCCAGAACCCCGCACGCCAGGCGGCCATCAAGGCCGGCCTGCCCGAGGCCGTGCCGGCCATGACCATCAACAAGGTGTGCGGCTCAGGCCTCAAGGCGCTGCACCTGGCCACCCAGGCGATCCGCTGCGGTGACGCCGAGCTGATCATCGCCGGCGGCCAGGAGAACATGTCCGCCTCGCCCCACGTGCTGCCTAACTCGCGCAACGGCCAGCGCATGGGCGACTGGAAGGCGGTGGACAGCATGGTGCATGACGGCCTGTGGGACGCCTTCAACAACTACCATATGGGCATCACCGCCGAGAACCTGGCCGAGAAGTACGGCATCACCCGCGAGGAGATGGACGAGTTCGCCGCCGGCTCCCAGCAGAAGGCCGCCGCCGCCATTCGCGAGGGCAAGTTCAAGGGGCAGATCGTCCCGGTGGAGATCCCCCAGCGCAAGGGTGACCCGGTCGTCTTCGACACCGACGAGGGCCCACGCGACGTGACAGCCGAGAAGCTCGCCGGCATGCGTCCGGCGTTCAAGAAGGATGGCACCGTTACCGCCGGCAACGCTTCCTCCATCAACGACGGCGCCGCCGTGGTGATGCTGTGCAGCGCCGAGAAGGCCAAGGCCCTGGGCCTCGAGCCGCTGGCCCGCATCAAGGCCTACAGCAATGCTGGCGTCGACCCCGCCATCATGGGCATCGGCCCGGCCCCGGCCACCCGCCGCTGCCTGGAGAAGGCCGGCTGGAGTATCGACGACCTCGACCTGATCGAGGCCAACGAGGCCTTCGCCGCCCAGGCACTCTCCGTCAACAAGGAGTTGGGCTGGGATGCCAGCAAGATCAACGTCAACGGCGGTGCCATAGCCATCGGTCACCCCATCGGTGCCTCCGGCTGCCGCATCCTGGTGACGCTGGTCCACGAGATGATCGCCCGGGACGCCAAGAAGGGCCTGGCCACCCTGTGCATCGGCGGTGGGCAAGGCGTGGCGCTCGCCATCGAGCGGTAACGCGCAAGCTCGAGCAGAGCCGAAACAGAACCGCCCCCGCAGCATCGCTGCGGGGGCGGTTTTTCTTCCAGCTTCAGGCTTACAGCTTTCAGCTCGCCGAAGGCGGTTCTTACAGCTCGGGCTCGGCGGCCGCTTCTGCCTCGAATGCCGCCTTCTCCTCCGGGGTGATCTCCTTGATGGTGAGCTTCACCCGGTTGCGGTTGTCGATATCGAGCACCTTGACGATGGGCTCGTCGCCCTCGTTGAGGAAGTCACGCACGTCGTTGACTCGCTCCGGCACGATCTGGGAGATGTGCACCAGGCCGTCGGTGCCGGGCATGATGTTGACGAAGGCACCGAAGTCGGCGATACGCACCACCTTGCCGCGGTAGAGCTTGCCGATCTCGGGCTCGGCGGTGATCGCCAGCACGGTATCGATGGCCGCCTTGGCCGCCGACTTGTCCTCGGCGTAGATGCGCACGGTGCCGTCGTCGTCCAGGTCGATGGAAGCGCCGGTGTCCTCGCAGATCTTGCGGATGGTGGCGCCGCCCTTGCCGATGACATCGCGGATCTTGTCCGGGGCGATCTTGATGGTCGCCATGGAAGGGGCGTTTTCGGAGACCTCGGCGCGGCTCTGGGCGATCACCGCATTCATCTGCTCAAGGATCCCGAGGCGCGCTTCCAGAGCCTGCTGCAGCGCCTGCTCCATGATCTCCTCGTTGATGCCCTCGATCTTGATGTCCATCTGCAGGGCGGTGACGCCATCGGCGGAGCCGGCCACCTTGAAGTCCATGTCGCCGAGGTGGTCCTCGTCACCGAGGATATCGGTCAGCACGGCGAAGCCATCGGCGTCCTTGACCAGGCCCATGGCGATACCCGCCACCGGGGCCTTCATCGGCACGCCGGCGTCCATCAGGGCCAGCGAGGAGCCGCATACGGAAGCCATGGAGCTGGAGCCGTTGGACTCGGTGATCTCGGAGACCACGCGGATGGTGTAGGGGAAGTCCGCCTCGTCGGGCAGCATCGCCTGCACGCCGCGACGCGCCAGGCGGCCATGGCCGATCTCACGACGCTTGGGGCCGCCCATGAAGCCGGCCTCGCCCACGCTGTAGGGAGGGAAGTTGTAGTGCAGCAGGAAGCGGTCCTTGCGCTCGCCCTCCAGCGACTCGATCAGCTGGGAGTCACGCAGGGTGCCCAGGGTGGCGACCACGATGGCCTGGGTCTCGCCACGGGTGAAGATCGCCGAACCGTGGGTCTTGGGCAGGCTGCCGACCTCGATATCCAGCGGACGCACGGTCTTGTGGTCGCGGCCGTCGATACGCGGCTCGCCCTTGACCACGCGATGGCGCACCACGCGCTTCTCCAGCCCCGAGAAGGCGCCCTTGACCTCATCGCTGTCGAACTTGCCCTCTTCCTCGCCGGCGAGCTGCTCGACCGCCTCGGCCTTGAGGGCGGAGAGGGCGTCCTGGCGCTGCATCTTGTCGGTGATGCGATAGGCCTCGCCCACGCGGGCCTCGAAGGCCTCGGCCACGGCGGCCTTGAGGGCGGTGTTCTCCGCCGGCGGCTGCCAGTCCCACTTCGGCTTGCCGGCCTCGGCGACCAGCTCGTTGATCGCCTGAATGGCGACCTGCATCTCCATATGGCCGTAGAGCACGGCGCCGAGCATCTCGTCCTCGAGTAGCTCATCGGCCTCGGACTCCACCATCAGTACCGCCTTCTCGGTACCGGCAACGACCATATCCAGCTCGGAGCTGGCGAGCTCCTCCACGGTGGGGTTGAGGAAGTAGCCCTTCTCCTCGTCGAAGCCGACGCGGGCCGCACCGATGGGGCCGTTGAAGGGCACGCCGGAGATGGCCAGGGCCGCGGAGGTACCCAGCAGCGCCGCGATATCCGGGTCATGGTTGCGGTCGGTGGAGAGCACGGTACAGACGACCTGCACCTCGTTCATGAAGCCCTTGGGGAACAGCGGGCGGATCGGGCGGTCGATCAGCCGCGAGGTAAGGGTCTCCTTCTCGGTGGGACGCCCCTCGCGCTTGAAGAAGCCGCCGGGGATCTTGCCGACCGCGTAGGTCTTCTCCTGGTAGAACACCCCCAGCGGGAAGAAGGGCTGGGCAGGATTGGCCTCCTTCTTGGCGACCACGGTGCACAGCACCACGGTATCGTCCATGGTGACCATCACGGCACCGGTGGCCTGGCGGGCGATGCGCCCGGTTTCCAGGGTGACGGTGCTGCGACCGTACTGAAATGTCTTCTTGACCGGATTCACGGCGACTTCCTTCAACGTTACTTTTCTGTGTTTGGGTCGTTTCGACTCGCCGACCATTTTAGGGGTTGACGCGTCCCGCGGCCACCGGATAGCGACATTTCCCCTTGGCAATCACGGCGGCACATGACGAGGGGCGCCGGGGACGGGTCGTAGAGGGGGTCCTACGCCAGGGATGGCGTCGGTAGCGCCCAGGGAGGGGTTCACAGCGCCCCCTCGAGACCTGTCGCCGGATGAGCCCCGAGAAAGCGGCCCTGAATTTCCCTACCCTCCCAAAAAGCAAAACGGGCAGCCCGAAGGCTGCCCGTTTCTCTACCGCGTGGGGTACGTCGCTTAGCGACGCAGGCCCAGACGCTGAATCAGAGCCTGATAGCGCTCGAAGTCCTTGCGCTTCAGGTAGTCCAGCAGCTTGCGGCGCTGGTTGACCATGCGGATCAGGCCACGACGGGAGTGGTGATCCTGCTTGTTGGTCTTGAAGTGGTCCTGCAGGCCATCGATGTTGGCGCTCAGCAGGGCAACCTGCACTTCGGGGGAACCGGTATCGTTATCGCCACGACCGAATTCGTTGACGATTGAGGCCTTCTGTTCGGCTGTGAGTGCCATCTGTCTCTCCAGTAAGCAATATGCCTGAATGATGAATGTGTGAGACCACGCATATTTGCAGTCTCCGCGTTGCTCCCTAGTCAGTTGCGGTGCTCAGCAACCGTTTCGGCGCCACCTCCTGTGGCGTCGTTACCGCGCCGAGACCCAGGAAGGCCTCGTCACAGTAGAGTCTTGCCGTATCGCCGACGGCGAGGCCGCCGGTGTCCGCCCGGGCCGACTGACCGTGGGTCAGTCGCCGGGCCGCGTCGGCGTCGACCTCGAGCCGCGGCAAGTGCGCGGCCAGGATGTCCACCGGCAGCAGCGTCGCTTCCCGGGCGTCCTGGTCGGGCAGTGCCGTCAGCGCCTCGAGGGTCAGCATGCCCTCGGCGCCGAAGGGACCGGTGGCCAGGCGACGCAGCACACTGATATGCGCGCCGCTGCCCAGAGCGCGACCGATATCCTCGGCCAGGGTGCGCACATAGGTGCCCTTGCTGACCTTTACCTCGAGCTCGAAGGCGCTGCCCTCGAAGGCAACGAGCCGCGCATCATACACCGTCACGCGGCGTGCTGCACGCTCGATCGACTTGCCCTCGCGGGCCAGCTCGTAGAGCTTGCGGCCCTGGTGCTTGAGCGCCGAGTACATCGGCGGCACCTGCTCGATCTCGCCATGGAAGCGCGCGAGCACCGCCTCCACGTCGGTGGTGTTCAGCGCCGGCACCGCCAGCCGTTCGACCACCTCACCCTCGGCGTCGCCGGTGTCGGTCACCACGCCCAGTTCCACCCGGGTGCGATAGACCTTGTCGGACGCCAGAAGGTGGGCGGAGAACTTGGTCGCCTCGCCGAAGCACACCGGCAGCAGCCCGGTCGCCATCGGATCCAGGGTTCCGGTGTGACCCGCCTTCTGCGCCTGGAACAGGCGTCTGGCTCGCTGCAGGGCATGGTTGCTGGACATGCCCGCAGGCTTGTCCAGCAGCAGCACCCCGTTGACCGGCAGGCCGCGACGTCGACGCGCCATCAGCCGCGCTCGCCCTCATCCTCGGGGGAGGACTCATCGCCATGACGGACGCGGTCGCTCTCCACCGCCTCGTCGATCAGCGAGGAGAGGCGCTGGCCACGGACCACGCTCTCGTCGTAGTGAAAGCGCAGCTCCGGCACGTGGCGCAGCTTGATGCGCCGGGCGATCTGCCCGCGCAGGAAGCCGGCGGCCTGCTTGAGAACCTTGAGGTTCTCCTTGATGCGCTCCGGGGTATCCTCGCCCAGCAGGGTCACATGGACATCGGCGTAGCCGAGGTCACGGCTGACCTCGACCCCGCTGACGGTGACCATGCCCAGGCGCGGATCCTTGACCTCGCGCTGGATGAGTACCGCCAGCTCCTTCTGGAGCTGGTCGGCCACCCGGTCGGTACGCTTGAACTCGCGCATGTACGACTCCTCGAGCCCTTAGAGGGTCCGCTCGACCTTGACCTGATCGAAGACCTCGATCTTGTCGCCGACCTGGACATCGTTGTAGTTCTTCACGCCGATGCCGCACTCCATGCCGTTGCGCACTTCCTGGACGTCGTCCTTGAAGCGGCGCAGCGACTCGAGCTCGCCCTCGTAGATGACCACATCGTCGCGCAGCACACGGATCTTCTTGTTGCGGTGCACGCTGCCCTCGATGACCATGCAGCCGGCGATGGCGCCGATCTTGGGCGCACGGAAGACGTCGCGGACCTCGGCCACACCGACGATCTCTTCCTTCCACTCCGGTGCCAGCATGCCGGTCATCGCCTGCTTGACCTCATCGATCAGCTGGTAGATGACGCTGTAGTAGCGCAGGTCGAGGCCTTCGCGCTCGATGATCTCGCGGGCGGCGGCGTCGGCACGCACGTTGAAGCCGATCACGATGGCCTCGGAGGCCAGCGCCAGGTTGGCGTCGGTTCCGGTGATGCCACCCACGCCTGAGGAGACCACAGCCACTTCCACCTCGTCGGTGGAGAGCTCTTCCAGTGCGCCCTTGATCGCTTCCAGCGAGCCCTGGACGTCGGCCTTGAGCACGATATTGAGCTTGGCGGCGACCTCCTGGCCCATCTGGCTGAACATGTTCTCCAGCTTGGCCTTCTGCTGGCGCGCCAGGCGCACCTCGCGGTACTTGCCCTGGCGGAAGTTGGCGACCTCGCGGGCCTTCTTCTCGTCGGCCAGCACCATGAAGTCGTCACCCGCCTCGGGGGTGCCGTCGAGGCCCTGGATCTCCACCGGCATCGCCGGGCCGACCTCATCGACCTGCTTGCCGAGCTCGTTGGTCAGTGCGCGCACGCGGCCGTAGTGCAGGCCGGCCAGCACGATGTCGCCCTTCTTCAGGGTACCGTTCTGGACCAGCACGGTGGCCACCGGGCCGCGACCCTTGTCCAGGCGCGACTCGACCACCACGCCCTTGCCGGGCGCCTCGGGCACGGCCTTGAGCTCGAGCACCTCGGAGACCAGCAGCACTGCCTCGAGCAGCTCGTCGATGCCTTCGCCGGTCTTGGCGGAGACGTGCACGAACTGGGTGTCGCCACCCCACTCCTCGGAGATGACGCCGTGCTGGGAGAGCTCGTTCTTGACGCGATCCGGGTCGGCGGCCGGCTTGTCGATCTTGTTGACGGCGACCACCATGGGAACGCCGGCAGCCTTGGAGTGCTCAACGGCCTCGATGGTCTGGGGCATCACGCCGTCATCGGCGGCCACCACCAGGATGACCACGTCGGTGGCCTTGGCGCCGCGGGCACGCATGGCGGTGAATGCCGCGTGTCCGGGGGTATCCAGGAAGGTCACACCGTGAGAGCCGTTCACCTTCTCGGCAGCGACGTGGTAAGCGCCGATATGCTGGGTGATGCCGCCGGCCTCGCCGGTGGCCACCTTGGCCTGACGAATGTAGTCGAGCAGCGAGGTCTTGCCGTGGTCGACGTGACCCATCACGGTGACGACCGGATCGCGAGTGAGCTCTTCCCCCTCGTAGGAGATGCTCTCCAGCACTTCCTCTTCCAGCGCATCATCCTTGACCAGCTTGGGCTTGTGGCCCATCTCCTCGACCACGATGGCCGCGGTGTCCTGATCGATGGTCTGGTTGATGGTCACCGCCGCGCCCATGGTGAACATGGTCTTGATGACCTCGTTGGCCTTGATCGACATCTTGTCGGCCAGGTCGGCAACGCTGATCGACTCAGGGATCGAGACCTCGCGAACGATGGGCTGGGTCGGCTTCTGGAAGCCGTGCTTGCCACCGCCCTGGCTGCTGCCACCGCGGCGACCGCCACGGCGCTCGGCGCGCTTGGCCTTCTTGCCGCCGCCACGACGCCGCTCCTCGCGGTCGTCGTCGTCACGCTCGTGGCGACCCTTCTTGGCCGCGGCCTTCTTGGGCGGCGCGGTGCGACGATCGGAACGACCCTCCTTGGGGGGAGCCGGCGGTTCGTCGGAAGGTGCCGGAGTCTCGAGCTCGGGTACCGGAATATCGGGAACCTCGGCAGCCTTCTGGGCCTCGAGCTTGGCGGCAGCCTCCTGGGCGGCCTGCTCCGCGGCCTTTGCCTTGGCCTCCTCGGCCTCGCGGGCCTCCTTGGCGGCCTGGGCCTGCTGGGAGTCGGCCATGTCACCGACCAGCTGACGCGGCCCGGTGTCCTCCACCGGCTCCGGCTTGCTCTCTTCCTCGGCGCGCTTGACGTAGGTGCGCTTCTTGCGCACCTGCACCTCGATGGTCTTGCCACGCTCACCGGTGTTGATGCGACTGCGCGTCTTGCGCGTCAGGGTGATGCGGTTCTTCGGCGCGGCCTTTTCGGCGTCGCCGCCATGGCTCTTGGTCAGGTAGTCGAGCAGCTGACGCTTGTCCTCCTCGGACACGGCATCACCCTCGGACTTGTGCTTGAGCCCGGCTTCTTTCATCTGTTCCAGCAGGCGGGGAACGTCGCGTCCCACCTTCGCTGCAAAATCCTTAACGGTCATGTCTGACATGTAGACCCTCCTGAGCCCGTGACCCCAATTCTGTTCGCTTCGAATACTGCCGGTCCGAGCGCGGGGCATCGGACCCTTGTCTGCACGCTATTCGCCTTCGAGCGGTTCGTATGCGAACTACTCGTTCTCAAACCAGGGCGCACGGGCAGTCATGATCAGTGACGCGGCACGCTCCTCGTCGATGCCCTCGATATCCAGCAAGTCATCGACGGACTGCTCGGCCAGATCCTCCATGCTGACGATCCCGCGGCTGGCCAGGATGAAGGCCAGGTGGCGCTCCATGCCTTCCATCTCCAGCAGGTCGTCGGCCGGCTGGGCACCGTCCAGCTCCTCCTCGGAGGCGATGGCGAGGTTGAGCAGCTCGTCCTTGGCGCGAGCGCGCAGCTCCTCGATGGTCTCCTCGTCGAACTCCTCGATCTCGAGCATCTCCTCGACCGGCACGTAGGCAATCTCCTCCAGGGTGGTGAAGCCCTCCTCCACCAGCAGGCGCGCCACATCGTCGTCGATGTCGAGGTGCTGCACGAAGTGCTCCACCAGGCTGTCGATCTCCTGGTCGCGCTTGTCCTCCGCCTCGGCTTCGGTCATGACGTTGATCCGCCAGCCGGTGAGCTCGGAGGCCAGGCGCACGTTCTGGCCGCTGCGGCCGATGGCCTGGGCCAGGTTGTCCTCGGCGACGGCCACATCCATGGCGTGGGCATCCTCGTCAACCAGGATGGAGGCGACATCCGCCGGTGCCATGGCGTTGATCACCAGCTGGGCCGGATTGTCGTCCCACAGCACGATATCGACACGCTCGTTCTGCAGCTCCGAGGAGACCGCCTGGACCCGCGAGCCGCGCATGCCGACGCAGGCGCCCACCGGATCGATGCGGCGGTCGTTGGTCTTGACGGCGATCTTGGCTCGCGAGCCCGGATCGCGGGCGGCACCCTTGATCTCGATGAGCTGCTCGGCGATCTCCGGGACCTCGATGCTGAACAGTTCGATGATCAGCTCGGGGCAGGTACGCGACAGGATCAGCTGCGCACCGCGAGCCTCCGCGTCGACCTTGATCAGCAGGGCACGCACCCGCTCGTTCATGCGATAGCGCTCGCCGGGAATCATCTCGCTGCGCGGCAGGAACGCCTCGGCGTTATCCCCCAGATCGATGATCAGCCCGTCGCGGGTGGTCTTCTTGACGATGCCCGAGACCAGCTCGCCCTCGCGGTCGGCGTAGAGGCGCACCACTTCGGCGCGCTCGGCCTCGCGGACCTTCTGCACGATCACCTGCTTGGCGGTCTGGGCGGCGATGCGGCCGAAGTCGGCGTTCTCGATCTTCTCCTCGACCACGTCGCCCAGGCCCAGGGGCGGGTCGCGACGTTCGGCGAAGGTGAGCTTGATCTGGTGATCGGGGCCGTCGAAGTCATCGTCCTCGACCACTTCCCAACGGCGGAAAGTCTCGTAATCGCCGGTGCTGCGATCGATATGCACCCGTACGCTGGCTTCCTCGTCCTCGAAGCGCTTGCGCGACGCGCTGGCCAGGGCCGCCTCGACGGCCTCGAAGATCACCTCGCGGGGAACCCCCTTCTCGTTGGAGATCGCATCGACGACCGCCAGAATCTCTTTACTCATGCCTTTGCCTCGCCAGAAAACCTGTTCTCGAGCTGTTGCTCAACATGCCTCCCGGGGGAGGCCGAATCCTTGAACCGCGGGCTAGTCCTCGAAACGGGGCACCACGCGGGCCTGATCGATGCCATCGACGGGGAAACAATACTCCTCGCCATCGACCTGCAGCAGCACCTCATCGCCCTCCACGCCGGCCAGCAGGCCCTGGAACTTGCGACGCCCCTCGAAGGGGGCACGCAACTTCAGCGCCACCTCGTGGCCGCGATAGCGGGAAAACTGATCGAGGGTGAACAGCGGGCGATCCATCCCCGGGGAGGAGACCTCGAGGCGATACTCGCCGTGGATCGGATCCTCCACATCGAGCAGGGCACTGACCTGGCGGCTGATATCCGCACAGTCGTCGACGTTGATGCCGTCTTCGTGATCGATGTAGATCACCAGACGCGAGTGCTTGCCCTGGGAGAGATGGTCGATGCCCCACAGCTCGAAGCCCATGGCGGTGACCACGGGGTCGATCAATGCGTGTAGCGCTGCATCCTTGGTAGCCACGGAATAGACTCCTACAGCCGTTGCATCAGGCACCTGGCCGGGAGTGAACTGGGAAGTCAGGTGGCTGATTGGCATTGCCCGGAACAGTGCCCTGGCGCCTGGCGCCCTGGGCAAGCTGCTAACAAAAAGCCCCTTCACAGGAAGGGGCTTTCACAAGAAACCTGTAGACCACTCCGGTAATATAGCTGCCCCTTCACACGAACATGCTACTGTTCGCCAGGCACCTGCCGGAAGATGGTAGCGGGGACCGGATTTGAACCGATGACCTTCGGGTTATGAGCCCGACGAGCTACCAGACTGCTCCACCCCGCATCAATCTAGGTCGGTGATGTTACACGCCACTGACGAATCCGTCAAGGGGCGCACACCGCGTTGCCAATCCTGCTTCTGAAGGATCGTCGACGCTCGGAAACTTGCATGCGCGTCGCGATGAATCAGATGGTGCCGAAGGCGGGACTTGAACCCGCACGACCGTAAGGTCACTACCCCCTCAAGATAGCGTGTCTACCAATTCCACCACTTCGGCATCAGGGGAGGCTGGAAACTGCGCAGCGAGCTACTCGTCGCTGCCCTCCAGCACTGGCGCAGCATTATCCATGCTCGAGCCCTCGTCGTCAAGGGTCGGCACACTGTTCTGCTGCTCGATCAGCCGCGAGTCGGGAATTCCCGCCTCGGGGGCATCACCGGCCTGGCTGGCGAACCAGGCCAGGGTCAGGGAGGTGGCGAAGAAGGCCGCTGCCAGCAAGGCGGTGAACTTCGACAGGAAGCCGCCGCTACCGCGGGAGCCGAACACGGTCTGGGAGGCACCGCCACCGAAGGCGGCACCGGCCTCGGCCCCCTTGCCCTGCTGCAGCAGGATCAGGACGACCAGGGCGATGGCGATCGCCACGTGGATCATGAGAATGGCAACTTGCATGGAATCAACCTGCTGACTGACAGATGGCTAGGAAATCGTCGACCTTGAGCGAGGCACCGCCCACCAGGCCGCCGTCGATATCGGGCTGGGCAAGCAGCTCCGCCGCATTGCCCGCGTTCATGCTACCGCCGTAGAGCAGCCGCAGAGCGGCCGCCAGGTCGCGATCGAAGCCGGCCTGGTAGTCGCGGATGCCGGCCATCACCTCCTGAGCCTGCTCCGGCGTCGCGGTACGGCCGGTGCCGATGGCCCATACCGGCTCATAGGCGATGATCACGCGCTCGCGCTGCTCCGGCTCCAGCCGCGCCATCACATAACCGACTTGGCGCAGCACCACCTGCATGGTGTGACCGGCATCACGCTCCTCGAGGGTCTCGCCGACACAGAGCACCGGCGTGATGTCGACACCGAGGGCGGCCAGCAGGCGGTCGTGCACCTGCTCATCACTCTCGCGGTAGAGCTGGCGTCGCTCGGAGTGGCCCACCAACGCATAACAGACGCCGAACTCGCGCAGCATGCGCCCGCTCACCTCGCCGGTATGGGCGCCGGAGTGGAGCGGATTGAGCGTCTGGGCGCCGAGCCGCAGCGGGGTCTCGGCGAAGGCACGCCGCGCCGCCTCCAGATAGGGATAGGGCGGAAAGATCGCCGCTTCCAGCGAACTCGGCAGCGCGGCACTGGAGAAGGTCCGGCCGAAGGCCTCGACCAGCTCGGTCGAGCCATTCATCTTCCAGTTGCCGGCAATCAGCGGCGTGCGCATCGACTGTCCTCTTTCAAGGTGGAGCGAAATGGTATAGGAGAGGCCCTGTCAAGACAACCGGTGGTCTTGCGCGCTCAGGCGTCGAGCAGTGCCTCGACCCGCTCGGCGAGACGCCGCGCCAGGCCGTCCACGTCCAGGTGCGGGCGCCCTTCCACCATCACCCGGATCAGCGGCTCGGTACCGGAGGGTCGCAGCAGCACCCGCCCCTCGTCGCCCAGCTCACCCTCGACCTCGCTCACCGTCTCCTGGAGGGCCGGCATGGCCATCACCGCCCGGGCATCGCTGCCCGGCGTGAGGCGCACATTGACCAGCGCCTGGGGCGCCTTCTCCAGGCCATCCAGCAGGCGCTGCAGCGACTTGCCCTCGCGCACCATGAAGGCCAGCACCTGCAGCGCCGAGACGATGCCATCGCCGGTGGTCTGCACGTGGCCGCAGACGATATGGCCGGAGGACTCGCCACCCAGCTGCCAGCCGTTGGCGGCGAGACGCTCCATCACGTAGCGGTCGCCCACCTTGGCGCGCTCGAAGGGCACGCCCATGGCCTCGAGTGCCGCGGCGAGGCCGAAGTTGGTCATCAGGGTCCCTACCACGCCACCGCCCAGCTCGCCGCGAGCGTGGCGGTCCCGGGCGATCAGGTAGAGGATGTCGTCGCCGTCGATCTCGCGACCGTCGCTGTCGACCAGCAGCACGCGGTCGCCGTCGCCGTCGAAGGCCACCCCCAGGTCGGCGCCCTGCTGGATCACCGCCGCACGCAGTGCCGCGGGGTGCGTGGAGCCCACCTCGCGGTTGATATTGAGGCCGTCGGGGGCGGCACCGATCAGACTCACCTCGGCGCCCAGCTCACGAAAGACGCTGGGGGCGATGTGGTAGGTGGCGCCGTGGGCGCAATCGAGCACCACCTTGAGCCCCGCGAGGCTGACCCGATCGGGAATGGTCGACTTGCAGAATTCGATATAGCGCCCGGCGGCATCGTCGATGCGCGCGGCCTTGCCGAGCCGGTCGGCGGCCACGGTGGTCAACGGCTCGTCGAGCATCGCCTCGATCTCCGCCTCGAGCTCGTCGCCGAGCTTGGCGCCCTCGGTGGAGAAGAACTTGATGCCGTTGTCGGCGAAGGGGTTGTGCGACGCCGAGATGACGATGCCGGCGTCGGCACGGAAGGTGCGGGTCAGGTAGGCGATGCCCGGGGTCGGCATGGGGCCGAGCAGGGCCACGTCCACCCCCGCTGCAGAGAGCCCGGCCTCCAGGGCCGACTCGAACATGTAGCCGGAGATACGGGTATCCTTGCCGATCAGCACCCGGTGGCGGCGCTTGGGGTTGCGCGAGGCCAGCACGCGGCCGGTGGCCCAGCCCAGCTTGAGCATGAAGTCGGCAGTGATGGGCGGCTCGCCCACCGTGCCGCGAATCCCGTCGGTTCCGAAGTAGCGTCGAGCCATCAGCATCCCTCCTTGAGTACGGCCCAGGTCATGTTCACCGCATCCACGGTGGGGGCCACGTCGTGGACGCGCAGGATGCGGGCACCGCGCTCTACCGCCAGGGTCGACAGCGCCAGGCCACCGGGCAGGCGCTCCTCCACCGGACGCTCCAGCACCTTGCCGATCATGCTCTTGCGCGACATGCCCACCAGCAGCGGCAGTTCGAGCTCGCTGAGGCGACCCATGCGGTGGAGCAGGCGCAGGTTATGCTCAACCGTCTTGCCGAAGCCGAAGCCCGGGTCGAGCAGCAGGCGCTCCCGGCGCAGGCCGGCCGCCTCGCACTCGGCGACGCGGGCGGCAAGATAGTCGGCCACCGCCTCCTCGATAGGCACATCATAGCGGGGCGCCTGCTGCATGTCGCGAGGCTCGCCCTGGCGGTGCATCAGGCACACCGGCAGTCCGCTGCCGATGGCCGCGGCCAGCGCCCCTTCGCGCTCCAGCGAGCGCACGTCGTTGATCATTCCCGCACCCAGCGCCGCGCTCTCGCGCATCACCTCGGGGCAGCTGGTGTCCACCGAGACCAGGGCGTCGAGCTCGCGCACCAGCGCCTCCACCACCGGCGCCACGCGCTCGAGCTCCTCCTGGGGCGAGACCGGATCGGCCCCCGGACGGGTCGACTCGCCGCCGACATCGATCATCGCCGCACCCTCGGCCAGCATCCGTTCGGCGTGACGCAGGGCGTCGTCCAGGGCCACATGGCGGCCGCCGTCGGAGAAGGAGTCGGGAGTGACATTGAGAATCCCCATGACGCGGGGATAGGAGAGGTCGAGCCGGTGTCGGCCGCACATCAGGGAGGCGTGGTTCGGGTTCATCTTCGCTCGGCTGGTAATCGGAAAGGGGTGGACCAGAAAGGCAAAGGCGCCCCCGCGGGGGCGCCTGACAGGCAGTGACGCGGTGGGCTCAGGAGCCGGCCGGCCCGCCAAGCGGGTCGGAGGGCCGCCGCCGCGGCTCTTCGTCATCGTCCTCGTCGCCGTCGACCTGCTCCGGCTCGTCCGGGGAAGCCTCGGCCTGGGGACCCTCGGTCACCGGGGCACCGGGGCCGGAGGAGTCGCCGTCCTCCCAATCCTTGGGCGGACGCGGCGTGCGTCCCTCCATGATGTCCTTGAGCTGGTCGGCGTCGATGGTCTCGTACTTCATCAGCGCATCGGCCATGGCGTCGAGCTTGTCGCGATTCTCCTCGAGGATGCGCTTGGCCTCTGCGTAGCAGCCGTCGATGACCTTGCGCACCTCCTTATCAAGCTTGGAGATGGTCTCGCCGGACTTGAGCTTGCCGCCCTGGCCGGGACCGCCCATGAACTGATGGGACTCGTCCTCGTCGTACATGATCGGCCCCATCTCCTCGGAGAGGCCCCACTTGGCGACCATGTTATGGGCCAGTTCGGTGGCACGCTTGATGTCATTGGAGGCACCCGTGGTGACGCCATTCGGGCCCAAAGTCATCTCCTCGGCGATGCGACCGCCGAACAGCGAGCAGATCTGGCTGATGATCTGCTGGCGCGACAGGCTGTAGCGGTCCTGCTCGGGCAGGAACATGGTCACGCCCAGGGCGCGGCCCCGCGGGATGATGGTCACCTTGTAGACCGGGTCGTGCTCCGGCATCACCAGGCCGATGATGGCGTGGCCCGACTCGTGGTAGGCGGTATTGAGCTTCTCCTTCTCGGTCATGACCATGGAACGGCGCTCGGCGCCCATCATGATCTTGTCCTTGGCCATCTCCAGCTCTTCCATGCCCACCAGGCGCTTGTTGCGCCGCGCGGCAAACAGGGCACCCTCGTTGACCAGGTTGGCCAGGTCGGCGCCGGAGAAGCCGGGGGTACCGCGGGCGATCAGCGACGGCTTGACGTCGTCGGCCAGCGGCACCTTGCGCAGGTGTACGTTGAGGATATGTTCGCGGCCGCGGATATCGGGCAGCGGCACCACCACCTGGCGATCGAAGCGGCCCGGGCGCATCAGCGCGGGGTCGAGCACATCGGGACGGTTGGTGGCGGCGATGACGATGATGCCCTCGTTGGCCTCGAAGCCGTCCATCTCCACCAGCAGCTGGTTGAGGGTCTGCTCGCGCTCGTCGTTGCCGCCGCCCATGCCGACACCACGGGAGCGGCCCACGGCATCGATCTCGTCGATAAAGATGATGCAGGGCGCCTGCTTCTTGGCCTGCTCGAACATGTCACGCACGCGGGAGGCACCCACACCGACGAACATCTCGACGAAGTCGGAGCCGGAGATGGAGAAGAACGGCACCTTGGCCTCGCCGGCGATGGACTTGGCGAGCAGCGTCTTGCCGGTACCCGGCGGGCCCACCATCAGTACGCCGCGGGGGATGGTACCGCCCAGGCGCTGGAACTTGGTGGGATCGCGCAGGAAGTCGACCAGCTCTTCGACCTCCTCCTTGGCCTCGTCACAGCCGGCGACGTCGGCGAAGGTGGTCTTGATCTGATCCTGGGAGAGCAGCTTGGCCTTGGACTTGCCGAAGCTCATGGGCCCGCCCTTGCCGGCACCACCGCCCTGCATCTGGCGCATGAAGAACATGAAGATGGCCAGGATCAGCAGGATCGGGAAGCTGGCGATCAGCAGCCGCATCCACAGGCTCTGCTGTTCGGGCTCCTTGCCCACCACGGTGACATTGCTGGAGAGCAGATCGTCCATCAGCTTGGGGTCCTCCGCCGCGGGGCGGATGGTCCGGAACTGCGACCCATCGGTACGCTCACCGGTGATGGTATAGCCATCGATGGTGACACTGCGCACCTGCTCGTTCTGCACCTGCTGGACGAACTGGGAGTAGTTCATCGCCTGAGGTGAACTATCGACACTGAAGTTGTTGAACACCGTCAGCAGGACTGCCGCGATGACCAACCACAGGATCAGGTTCTTCGCCATATCGTTCAAGGGACTACCCTCAATATCTGAAATCTGTCGGCCGCAGGGACCTGGCACCTTGGACACTACAGGAGCCGGCCGCGTTCGGCCACCGCCCGCCGGGCGGTCCACCGCAGCAGGCACTGTGACACACTTTGTGCTGCGCTGTCCGGCAATCGCCCCGGTAGGCCAGGGCTATCGCGGATAGCTTGTCGTCCGGGGCTGATCTGGCGACAAGCCTTCGAGGAGGCGCTGTGAACCCCTCCATGGGCGCTACCGACGCCATCCCTGGCGTAGGACCTCCTCTACGGCTTGCCCCCAGCGCCCCTTGGTTTCCTGAAACTGCGATAGCCCTGCCCGGTAGGCCGGGACTATCACGGCGCCCATCCGGTCAGGCTCAGCCGCGAAAGCCCTGGGCCAGCAGGTAGACCTCACGGGAGCGCGCCCGTGAGGCGCCGGGCTTGCGGGTCACCACCCGCGTGAAGGCGCTGCGCAGCGCCTTCAGGTATTCATCGAAGCCCTCGCCCTGGAACACCTTGGCCAGGAAGGTGCCGCCGGGACGCAGGGTCTGGCCGGCCAGGTCCAGCGCCAGCTCCACCAGATACATCGCCTGGGGCTGGTCGATGGCGGCCATGCCACTCATGTTGGGGGCCATATCCGACATCACCAGGTCCACAGGGCGGCCGCCCAGGGTGGCGAGGATCGCCTCGAGGACCGCCTCCTCGGTGAAGTCGCCCTGGATGAAGTCGACCCCGGCCAGGGCATCCATCTCGAGGATATCGGAGGCGATCACCACCCCCTCGGGGCCCACCTTCTCGGCCGCTACCTGGCTCCAGCCGCCGGGCGCCGCCCCCAGGTCGATCACCGTCATGCCCGGCGCCAGGAGACGGTCCTTCTCGTCGAGCTCGAACAGCTTGTAACTGGCCCGCGAGCGGTAGCCCTCCTGCCAGGAGCGCTGCACGTACTGGTCGTCGAAGTGCTCCTTCAGCCAGCCCTTGCTGGTCTTGCTGGCGGAGTGCTTGCTGGAGGCGGGAGATGGGGTGCGGGAACGAGCCACGGCATCACCTGGAACGTAGCGGGGGTGTGACTGGCGCGGAGCGGAATACGGTACTGAAGCGCCGAAGAATGGCCGGTTGGTCCGGCGCTTTCACCGAAGACGTTTTCGGCGTGACGATTTGCGCGTACCATGGCTGGCTGCGCGCAACCGAGAAGACGCAAGATACCATGAGCTTGTCACAGGCACAAAAGAAAGCATTTCGCAGCATCGGTCACCACCTGAATCCGGTGGTCATGATCTCCGAGAACGGCATCTCCGAAGGAGTGCTGGCGGAGCTCGACCGGGCCCTCAACGACCACGAGCTGATCAAGGTGAAGTTCGCCCTGCCGGAACGCGACGAACGCGGCGCCATGCTCGACGAGCTGATCGAGGCGAGCGGCGCCGAGCTGGTGCAGAAGATCGGCAAGATGGCGCTGCTCTATCGGCGCAACCCCCAGGCCAATCCGAAGCTCTCCAACGTGCAGCGCTACGAGGGGCACCACGGCCGCCGCTGAGCTGCCGCTCAGAGCTGTAAGCTTTAAGCCGTAAGCTGTAAGTCAAAACCAGAACACCTCCAGCTCAAACCTGAGCTGGAGGTGTTCTTCTTATAGCTTAAAGCTTATGGCTTACAGCTGCCCGAAGGGCTAGAGGTGCTCCACGCTCGAGATCTCATACTCGACGTCACCGCCGGGAGTCTTGACCACCACCACGTCGCCCTCCTCCTTGCCGATCAGGGCGCGGGCGATGGGCGAGGTCACGGAGATCAGGCCCTGCTTGATGTCGGCCTCGTCCTCGCCGACGATGCGGTAGGTCACCTCCTCGTCGGTATCGAGGTTGAGCAGCCCCACGGTGACGCCGAAGATCACCTTGCCGGTCTGGGGCAGCTTGGTGACGTCGATCACCTGGGCACTGGAGAGCTTGCCCTCGATCTCCTGGATGCGCCCTTCGATGAAACCCTGCTGCTCGCGGGCGGCATGGTACTCGGCGTTCTCCTTGAGGTCGCCGTGTTCACGGGCCTCGGCGATGGCGGCGATCACCTTCGGACGCGCCTCGCTCTTGAGGTGCTCGAGCTCCTTGCGCAGGCGCGACTCTCCGGCGACGGTCATCGGGACCTTGTTCATTGTGCAGCTCCTGCATGCAGTTCCTGTAGCCGCCGCACCGTGATCTCGTTGCCGTACTCGAGCGCCAGACAAACGGCACTGGCCCCCGCCAGCGTGGTGGCGTAGGGAACCTTGCGGGCAAGCGCGGTGCGACGGATCACCGAGGAGTCGTTGATCGCCTGGCGACCCTCGGTGGTATTGACGATGTAGGCGATCTCGTCGTTCTTGAGCAGATCGACGATATGCGGGCGGCCTTCGAAGACCTTGTTCACGACCTCGACATCGATACCGGCGGCCTCTAGGGCCGCGGCGGTACCGCGGGTCGCGCACAGCGTGAAGCCCAATGTTACCAGAGAACGCGCCACCTCGATAACACCCGCCTTGTCCGGCTCGCGCACCGAAAGGAACGCCTTGCGCGGCCCGGAAAGCGGCGGAATCGCCTCGCCGGCACCCAGCTGCGCCTTGTAGAAGGCCTCGGCGAAGGTATCGCCTGAGCCCATCACCTCACCGGTGGACTTCATCTCCGGCGACAGGATCGGGTCGACCCCGGGGAACTTGTTGAACGGGAAGACCGCCTCCTTGACGCTGAAGAAGTGCGGCACGATCTCCCGGGTAAAGCCCTGCTCGGCCAGGGTGGTGCCGGCCATGCAGCGGGCGGCGATCTGGGCCAGCGAGGTGCCGATGCACTTGGAGACGAAGGGCACGGTGCGCGAGGCGCGGGGGTTGACCTCGATGATGTAGATCTCGCCGTCCTGCCAGGCCAGCTGCACGTTCATCAGGCCCTTGACGCCAAGCTCCACCGCCATCTGCCGGACCTGGTCACGCATCTCATCCTGCACCTCGGCGGGCAGCGAGTAGGGCGGCAGCGAGCAGGCGGAGTCGCCGGAGTGCACCCCGGCCTGTTCGATATGCTGCATGATACCGCCGATCACCACTTCCTTGCCGTCGCTGACCGCATCGATGTCGATCTCGATGGCGGCGTTGAGGAAGTGGTCGAGCAGCACCGGCGAGTCGTTGGAGACCTTGACCGCGTGGGTCATGTAGTTCTCCAGCTCCGAGGCGTCGTAGACGATCTCCATGGCGCGGCCGCCCAGCACGTAGCTGGGGCGGACCACCAGCGGATAGCCGATGGTCTCGGCCTTGGCGAAGGCCTCCTCGAAGCTGCGCGCGGTAGCGTTGGGCGGCTGCTTGAGGCCCAGCTTCTCGATCATCTGCTGGAAGCGCTCGCGGTCCTCGGCGCGGTCGATGGCGTCGGGGGTGGTGCCGATGATCGGCACGCCGGCGGCCTCGAGCTCGCGGGCCAGCTTCAGCGGGGTCTGGCCACCGAACTGCACGATCACGCCGACCGGCTGCTCCTTGTCGGCGATCTCCAGCACGTCCTCCAGGGTCACCGGCTCGAAGTAGAGGCGGTCGCTGGTGTCGTAGTCGGTGGAGACGGTCTCCGGGTTGCAGTTGACCATGATGGTCTCATAGCCGTCGTCGTGCATGGCGAAGGCGGCATGGACGCAGCAGTAGTCGAACTCGATGCCCTGGCCGATGCGGTTGGGCCCGCCGCCCAGCACCATGATCTTCTGGCGGTCGGAGACCTCCGCCTCGCACTCCTCCTCGTAGGTGGAGTACATGTAGGCGGTGTCCGAGGCGAACTCCGCGGCGCAGGTGTCGACGCGCTTGTAGACCGGGCGGATACCGGCCTGCTGGCGGGTCTTGCGGAACTCCTTCTCGGAGACGCCGAGCAGGCTGGCCAGTCGCGCATCGCTGAAGCCCTTGCGCTTGAGGCGGAACAGCTCACGCTTGTCGAGCTCGGAGAGCGAGCGACGGGCCACCTCGGCCTCGGTGGCGACCAGGTCCTCGAGCTGGACCAGGAACCAGGGATCGATATTGGTCAGCGTGAAGATCTCGTCGCGACTCATGCCGGCGCGCATGGCATCGGCGATAAAGAAGATGCGCTCGGCGCCGGCGGCCTGCAGCTCGCCCTTGATATGCGCCATCCCGTCGGCGTCGAAGCGGGTGACCTTGGGGTCCAGGCCATCGTTGCCGGTCTCCAGGCCACGCAGCGCCTTCTGCAGCGACTCCTGGAAGGTGCGCCCGATGGCCATCACCTCGCCCACCGACTTCATCTGGGTGGTCAGGCGGTCGTTGGCCTGGGGGAACTTCTCGAAGGTGAAGCGCGGGATCTTGGTGACCACGTAGTCGATGGACGGCTCGAAGGAGGCCGGGGTGCGCCCGCCGGTGATGTCGTTCTGCAGCTCGTCCAGGGTGTAGCCCACCGCCAGCTTGGCGGCGATCTTGGCGATCGGGAAGCCGGTGGCCTTGGAGGCCAGCGCCGACGAGCGCGACACCCGCGGGTTCATCTCGATGACCACCATGCGTCCGGTCTTCGGATCCATGCCGAACTGCACGTTGGAACCGCCGGTCTCGACGCCGATCTCGCGCAGCACCGCCAGCGAGGCGTCGCGCATGATCTGGTATTCCTTGTCGGTCAGCGTCTGGGCCGGGGCCACGGTGATGGAGTCGCCGGTGTGCACACCCATGGGATCGAAGTTCTCGATGGCGCAGACGATGATGCAGTTGTCGTTCTTGTCACGAACGACCTCCATCTCGTACTCCTTCCAGCCCAGCAGCGACTCGTCGATCAGCAGCTCGTGGTTGTTGGAGAGCTCGAAGCCCCGCTGGCAGATCTCCTCGAACTCCTCCTTGTTGTAGGCCACGCCGCCGCCGGAACCGCCCATGGTGTAGGAGGGGCGGATGATCACCGGGAAGCCCAGATCCCCCTGGATGCGCCAGGCCTCCTCCATGCTGTGGGCCACCTCGGCCTTGGGGCACTCCAGCCCGATGCGCTTCATGGCCTGGTCGAAGAGGTCGCGATCCTCGGCCTTGTTGATGGCGTCGGCGTTGGCGCCGATCATCTCCACGCCGTACTTGGCCAGCACGCCGTGCTTGTCCAGCTCCAGGGCGCAGTTGAGCGCGGTCTGGCCACCCATGGTGGGCAGGATGACGTCGGGGCGCTCGGCCTCGATGATCTTCTCCACCGCCTGCCAGGTGATCGGCTCGATATAGGTGGCATCGGCCATGGCCGGGTCGGTCATGATGGTGGCCGGGTTGGAGTTGACCAGGATGACCCGGTAGCCCTCCTCGCGCAGCGCCTTGCAGGCCTGGGCGCCGGAGTAGTCGAATTCACACGCCTGGCCGATGACGATGGGGCCGGCGCCAATGATCAGGATGCTCTGGATGTCGGTACGCTTGGGCATGGTGCTTCCCGCTGAAAAGGGTGACGAGTGGCGACGTGAGTGTGGCGATTCCCCAGGCTCAGGCCTGGCGGGTCCGCATCATCTCGACGAAACGATCGAACAGCGGCGCGACGTCCCGGGGCCCGGGGCTCGCCTCCGGGTGACCCTGGAAGCTGAAGGCCGGGCGGTCGGTGCGCTCGATCCCCTGCAGGGTGCCGTCGAACAGCGAGCGGTGGGTGGCCCGCAGGTTGGCCGGCAGGCTCGCCTCGTCGGCGGCGAAGCCGTGGTTCTGGCTGGTGATCATCACATGGCCGGTGTCGAGGTCCTGTACCGGGTGGTTGGCACCATGGTGGCCGTGGTTCATCTTCACGGTCTTCGCCCCGCTGGCCAGGGCCAACAGCTGGTGGCCCAGGCAGATGCCGAACAGCGGGATCTCGGTCTCGAGGATCTCCTGGATCGCCTTGATGGCGTAGTCGCAGGGCTCGGGATCACCGGGGCCGTTGGCCAGGAAGATGCCGTCGGGGGCCATGGCCAGCACCTCGGACGCCGGAGTCTGGGCCGGCACCACGGTCAGGCGGCAGCCGCGGGAGGCCAGCATGCGCAGGATGTTGCGCTTGACGCCGAAGTCGTAGGCGACCACGTGGAAGGGACGCTCACCCTGGGTGGTGTCGGCGTAACCCTGACCCAGGGCCCACTCGCCCTCGCTCCACTCGTAGGGGCTCTGGCAGGAGACCACCTTGGCCAGATCCATGCCCTTGAGGCCCGGGAAGGCGCGGGCGGCGGCCAGGGCACGCTCCACGGCGTCCTCGCCCTCGGCCTCGCTGCCGGCCAGGATCGCGCCGTTCTGGGCGCCCTTGTCGCGCAGGATGCGCGTCAGGCGGCGGGTATCGATCTCGGCGATGCCCAGCACGTTCTGGCCCTTGAGGTAGTCGGAGAGGGTCTGTTCGCAGCGGAAGCTGCTGGCCAGCAGCGGCAGGTCGCGGATCACCAGGCCGGCGGCGGCGATGGCCCCGGACTCCACGTCCTCGGCGTTGACGCCGGTGTTGCCGATATGGGGGTAGGTCAGGGTGACGATCTGTCGGGTGTAGGAGGGGTCGGTCAGGATCTCCTGATAGCCGGTCATGGCCGTATTGAACACCACCTCACCGCTGGTCTGTCCATCGGCACCGATGGCCGTGCCGTGAAACACACTGCCGTCTTCCAGGGCCAGTATCGCGGGTCTGTTCAATGCAACGTCCTCCCAGGTTTTTAGAGCGAGCTATCGAGACAGCTCGTCAAGGCATACGGTGGCCGATGGCCGGCCCGCAAAAAAGCGGGACGAAACCCGATGGTGACCGGTTTCATCCCGCTTGTTGTCATTCGCTCGGAACTGATGTGCTCAGAGCTGGTTCGCTCAGAACAAAGGGCCGAAGCAACAAGCGCTGTGTTGGGCTTTCGCCCAGGCGCCCGGCCAAAATTTTGGGGATATTACAGGAAACTCCGCCCTTCGACTACCCCTTTAGTCGAGACCGAGCACATCCTGCATGGCGTAGCGCCCCTTGTCCTGACCGGCCACCCAGCGCGCGGCGCGCACCGCCCCCTTGGCGAAGGTCATGCGGCTCGAGGCCTTGTGGGTGATCTCGATGCGCTCGCCCTCGGTGGCGAACATCACCGTGTGCTCGCCGACGATATCCCCGGCGCGCACGGTGGCGAAGCCGATCTCCTTGTCGCTGCGCGGCCCGCACTGCCCCACCCGCTCGAAGACGCCATGCTCCTTGAGGGTGCGGCCCAGGCTCTCGGCCACCACCTCGCCCATCTTCAGCGCGGTGCCGGAGGGGGCATCCACCTTGTGGCGGTGGTGGGACTCGATCACCTCGATATCGTAGCCCTCGTCGCCCAGCGCCCGGGCCGCGGTCTCCAGCAGCTTGAGGGTCAGGTTCACCCCCACGCTCATGTTGGGGGCGAAGACGAAGGGCAGCTGCTCACGGAAGGCGTCGAGCTCGGCCAGCTCCTCGTCGGAGAGCCCGGTGGTACCGATCACCATGCGCTTGCCGTGGGCGGCGCAGAACGCCAGGTTGGAAAGCGTCACCCGAGGGGCAGTGAAGTCGATCAGCACATCGAAGTCATCGACGATGGCGTCCAGCGCGTCCACCGCGGCCACACCCACCCGGCCGACCCCGGCCAGCTCGCCGATATCGGCACCGACCAGCGAACTGCCCGGCTCAACGATGCCCCCCGCCAGGGTGGCGCCGTCATCCTGCTGAACGGCATTGACCAGGGTGCGGCCCATGCGGCCGGCGACACCGACGATGGCGATTCGGGTCATGAGGGCTCCTTTAGAAACGATAGCGGCTCGACAATGCACACCAGTATACCAGAGGCGAGCCGCCGTCAGCCGCCCACCCTGACGTCACCACGCATCAGCAGCGCCATCGCCATCAGCACCATCAGGCTGCCCGGCAGCCATACCCAGCCGATATGCTGCGGCGAACGCAGGAACAGCAGCAGCATGGAGACGAAGGGCACCAGATAGCCGTAGGCGGTGACCACCCCCGGGGTGAGCACCGCGGTGGCCCGCTGCATCAGCCAGAAGGTCAGGGCGCTGGAGCAGAGCCCCAGATAGACCAGCAACGCCAGGTCCGTGGCACGCATGGCCGCCAGGCGTCCCACCGGCTCGATTACAAGGCCCGCCAGGCCAACCAGCAGGCCACCCAGACCCAGGCTCCAGAAGGTGCGCACCGCCGCCGACTCCGGCAGGCGGCCACTGGCCAGCCCCCAGCGGCTGAGCACCGGATAGAGCGCCGTGGCGACACAGCCGGCGAAGAACACCGCCTCGCCGATCCCGAAGCGCAGCCCGCCACCTTGCTGCCACGCCTCGGCGACGGCCAGCCCCAGGGCGCCGATGGCCCCTAGGGCGAGGATCGCTGGCAGCCGCCAGCCTGGACTCTCCACCCGCAATCCCAAGCCCAGCAGGAAGGCCAGCAGCGGCACCGTGACGAAGAGGGTGGCCATGGAGAGCGGCGTGGCGTGGTGTGCGGCCCAGAACATGGCCGAGAAAAAGCCGGCCAGGCAGAGCCCCATCAGCGCATATAGGGGGAGGCTCCGCCCCCGGGGCAGGAAGTCAGGCGAGCGCCTGGCCAGCACGAAGAGGCCGGCACAGGCGATGGCGAAACGCAGGGCGGTGAGCAAAAGCGGCGGCAGCTCGCTCATCAGCCCCACGACGGGAAAGGAGAGCCCCACCAGGGCCGCCCACAGCAGCATGCCGAGGTGGGCGCCGCGGGAGGTAACGCTTCGGCTCACGCCTCCCAGACGATATCCAGCTCGACACCCTTGAGGGTATCCAGGGCGTGATCCACCTGGCCCTCCAGCTGGTCGTGACTCTCGTCATCGACGGCCTCCACCACCACCAGCAGCTTGTCCGGCTGCGCCTGCAAATAGCAGCTGCCGTTCTCGAAATCGACCCGCACCGGGTCGGCGGAACGGTCCACCTCCTTGGCGTCCGACCAGCGCTCGCACAGCTGATCGATCAGGGCTGCCGCATCGTCGGCGTGCAGCTCGGCGCGTGAAATGGGCATGGCGCTCTCCTCCTGCAGAAATGTCGGACTACCAGACTATGACGACACCACCCTCGCCGCCAAGCGGCTTCTTTCAACAGCATTGGCGAACCGCCTCTGCGCTTTTGTGCGAGAGGCCCGTCCTGCCGACGGCGTGGTAACGTTGGGAGCCGTCACCACTCAAGGACGAAGGAGAGAGCGCCATGGTCGATGCACTTGGCTGCCTGACACGGCTGAGGGTCGGGCATAGCCGAGGCAACCCCGCCCCCAACAAGCCCTGCCTGATGCTGGCCATCCTCTGCGAGATCCAGGCGGGGCATATCACCTCGCCCCGGGTAGTCATCGACACTCGTCTGGTCAGCCGCTATCACGAGCTGTATGAGCTCGCAGCCGGCGCGCGCCACGAAGCACGGCCCTGGTTGCCGCTGTGGTTTCTTGCCAGCGACAAGGGGCCGGACGGCGCAGCCGGTTCACTCTGGCAGCCCGAACTTTCTCCCACTCTGGCAGGTGTCGTCGACCAACTGGGTGCACCGCGATCACTCGACCAGCTGCTCAAGCGCTTCGGCGCTGCCAGGCTGCACCCGGAACTGCTGGCGAGGCTCGGCAGCGAGCAGGCCGCCCGCGAAGCAGGTGCACACCTGGTCACCCGCTATTTCGCATGGAGCCCGGACACCCAGGCGAAGCTGCATGACTACCTGGACGAAGCCTTTGCCAGCGGCTCCTATGAGAAGTCGCCGGAGCAACTCAAGGGCTCAAGCCCGGTTTCACCTCAGCAGGCCAAGGCCCGCTCTGCCGCCTTCCGCTCGCTGGTCCTGGAGGCCTATGACTACCGCTGTGCAGCAAGCCGGCTACGCTATATCACCCCCGACTACCGCTACCTGGTGGAGGCGGCTCACCTCGTGCCCTTCGCCGAGAGCCAGGATGACCGCCCCAGCAACGGCGTGGCACTCACACCCAACCTGCACTGGGCCATGGACAACCACCTGATCGCCCCGGGGCCGGATCATCGCTGGCACGTCAGCCCCACGGTGGATGCACTGGTGCCCGACAGCCGCTGGCTGTGCGAACTCGACGAACAACCACTGGTGCTGCCCCGCGACCCGCGCTGGCAGCCCGACCGAGAGGCGCTGGCCTGGCGCCTGGCACACCTGCAGCGCTGAGGCCCATACACGAAGACCCCGGCATCTCGCGATGCCGGGGTCTCCTGGAACGCCTCGAGGAGCGATGCCGCTGGGGTGATAGCGTCAGGGCTTCATGTCCTCGAAGAACTTCTTCACGCCGTCGAAGAAGCCGCTCTTCTTGGGCGAGTGGTGGGCGCTGTTGGTGCCGCCCAGGCTCTCCTGGAACTGGCGAAGCAGCTCCTTCTGCTCCTCCTTGAGCTTCACCGGGGTCTCGACCACCACCTTGCAGATCAGGTCGCCCGGGGCGCCGCCGCGCACCGGCTTGACGCCCTTGCCACGCAGGCGGAAGAGCTTGCCGGTCTGGGTCTCGGGCGGGATCTTCAGCTTGACCCGGCCACCCAGGGTCGGCACTTCCAGCTCGCCGCCGAGCGCTGCGTCGACGAAGTTGATCGGCACCTCGCACTGCAGGTTGCGGCCGTCGCGCTGGAAGATCGGGTGCGGCTTGAGGTGCACCTGCACGTAGAGATCCCCGGGCGGGCCACCGTTGATACCGGCCTCACCCTCGCCATTGAGGCGAATGCGGTCGCCGGTATCCACGCCGGCAGGGATCTTCACCGACAGCGTGCGGGTCTCGCGTACCCGGCCCTCGCCGTGGCACTTGTGACACGGCACCTTGATGTGCTGGCCGGAGCCATGGCAGGTCGGGCAGGTCTGCTGCACGGCGAAGAAGCCCTGCTGCATGCGCACCTGGCCGTGACCGCCACAGGTCGGGCAGGTCTCCTTGCTGGAGCCCGGCTCGGCGCCGTCGCCGTCGCAGCGCTCACACTCCACGTGGCGCGGCACACGGATATCCACGCTGGTGCCGGCCACGGCGTCCTCGAGGTCGAGCTCGAGGTTGTAGCGCAGGTCACTGCCCCGGGCCGGGGCGTTGGGATGCCGCCGGCCACCACCGCCGCCGAAGATATCGCCGAACACATCGCCGAAGATATCGCTGAAGCCACCGGCCCCGGCGCCACCGAAGCCACCACCGCCGAAGCCACCGGCCTGGCCATCCACACCGGCATGGCCGAACTGGTCGTAGGCGGCACGCTTCTCGCTGTCGCTGAGCACCTCGTAGGCCTCGGAGACCTCGCGAAACTTCTCCGCCGCACTCTCGTCATCCGGGTTACGGTCGGGGTGAAACTTCTGGGCGAGCCGGCGGTAGGCCTTCTTGATCTCTTTGGTATCGGCACCGCGCTCTACGCCCAGTACCTCGTAATAGTCGCGTTTGGACATGGGTCTGTCCGCCTCCGTCGCGGTCCCTCGGAAACACCAACGCGGGAGTCAGGCCCCCGCGCTGGTGTCATCCATGGCTTAGATGCGTAGTTCAGATGCGTGGTTTACTGCTTCTTCTGGTCGTCGTTGACTTCTTCATACTCGGCGTCGACCACGTCATCTTCCGGCTTGGCACCGGCGTCGCCGGCTTCGCCACCAGGCTGCTGGCCGGCCTCGGCCTGGGCGGCATACATCTTCTGCGCCAGGTTGCCGGAGGCCTCGGTCAGCTTGTCGAGCTTGGCCTGGATGTCGTCCTTGTCATCCCCCTTGATCGCCTCCTCGAGCTCCTTGGCGGCGCTCTCGATGGCTTCCTTCTCCTCGTCGCTGGCGTGCTCGCCGGCCTCTTCCACGGTCTTGCGTGCGGCGTGGACCATGCCGTCGGCCTGGTTGCGCAGCTGCACCAGCTCCTCGAACTTCTTGTCCTCGTCGGCGTGGGCCTCGGCGTCGCGGACCATCTGCTCGATCTCGTCGTCGGAGAGGCCGCTGGAGGCCTTGATGACGATGGACTGCTCCTTGCCGGTGGCCTTGTCCTTGGCGGACACGTTGAGGATGCCGTTGGCGTCCAGGTCGAAGGCGACCTCGATCTGCGGCACGCCGCGCGGTGCCGGCGGAATGTCGGCCAGGTCGAAGCGGCCCAGCGACTTGTTGCCGCCCGCCTGCTTGCGCTCGCCCTGCAGCACGTGGATGGTCACGGCGGTCTGGTTGTCATCCGCGGTCGAGAAGGTCTGGGTCTTCTTGGTCGGGATGGTGGTGTTCTTCTCGATCAGCGGGGTCATCACGCCGCCCAGGGTCTCGATGCCCAGGGTCAGCGGGGTGACGTCGAGCAGCAGCACGTCCTTGACGTCGCCGCCCAGCACGCCGCCCTGGATCGCTGCGCCCACGGCCACGGCTTCATCCGGGTTGACGTCCTTGCGGGCGTCCTTGCCGAAGAAGTCGGCCACGGACTTCTGCACCATAGGCATGCGGGTCTGGCCGCCGACCAGGATCACGTCATCGATCTCGGAGGCGGAGAGGCCGGCATCCTTGAGCGCGGTCTTGCACGGCTCGAGGGAGCGCTTGACCAGCTCCTCGACCAGCGACTCCAGCTTGGCGCGGGTCACCTTGACGTTGAGGTGCTTGGGACCGGTGTTGTCAGCCGTGATGTACGGCAGGTTGACGTCGGTCTGCTGGGCGCTGGAGAGCTCGATCTTGGCCTTCTCGGCGGCTTCCTTGAGGCGCTGCATGGCCAGGTTGTCGCCGGAGAGGTCGATACCGCTGTCGCTCTTGAACTGATCGACCAGGTAGTTGATCAGCGCCAGGTCGAAGTCCTCGCCACCCAGGAAGGTGTCGCCGTTGGTGGCCAGCACCTCGAACTGGGTCTCGCCGTCGACGTCGGCCACTTCGATGATGGAGATGTCGAAGGTGCCGCCGCCCAGGTCATAGACCGCGATGGTCTTGTCGCCGCGCGACTTGTCCATGCCGTAGGCCAGCGCCGCCGCGGTGGGCTCGTTGATGATGCGCTTGACCTCGAGGCCGGCGATGCGGCCCGCGTCCTTGGTCGCCTGGCGCTGGCTGTCGTTGAAGTAGGCCGGCACGGTGATGACCGCCTCGGTGACTTCCTCACCCAGGTAGTCTTCCGCGGTCTTCTTCATCTTCTTCAGCACTTCGGCGCTGACCTGGGGCGGTGCCAGCTTCTTGCCCTTCACCTCGACCCAGGCGTCACCATTGTCTGCCTCGGTGATGGTGTAGGGCACCATCTTGATGTCCTTCTGGACGACGTCGTCCTTGAAGCGACGACCGATCAGACGCTTGATGGCGTACAGGGTGTTCTCGGGGTTGGTGACCGCCTGGCGCTTGGCCGCCTGGCCCACCAGGGTCTCACCGTCCTCGGTGTAGGCGATGATGGAGGGCGTAGTGCGGGTACCCTCGGCGTTCTCGATCACCTTGGCGCTGTCGCCGTCGAGCACGGCCACGCAAGAGTTGGTGGTGCCAAGGTCAATTCCGATGATGCGTCCCATAGGAAATCCTCGAAGTCGTGTGATGTATTCAGGAGTCGTGTTCAGCGGCCTTCGCCGCGGAGTTGCCATCTATCTGGGGGCCGCGGGAAGCATTTCAAGCCCCGCGCCCCGGAATTGTTGCCGTTCAGCCGGCGGCCTGGCTGACCACCACCATGGCCGGGCGCACCAGGCGGCCGTTGAGCAGGTAGCCCTTCTGAACCACCTCCATCACGCTGTTGGGGTCGAGTTCAGGGTTGGGCACCATGGCCATGGCCTCGTGGTACTGCGGGTCGAAGGGCTCGCCGGCGGGGTCCACCACCTCGACGCCGAACTTGCCGAGCACGTCGAGCTGCATCTTGAGGGTCATGGAGACCCCCTCCAGGTGGGCCTCGCTGGCCTCATCTGACATCGCCTCGAGCGCCTTCTCCAGGCTGTCGACCACCGGCAGCAGCTCCTTGACGAACTTCTCCAGCGCGAATTTGCGGGCCTTCTCGGCCTCCTGCTCGGCGCGGCGGCGCACGTTCTGTGCCTCGGCGGCGGCGCGCAGCGCCTGGTCCTTGGCCTCGGCCACGCTCTGCTCGAGCTCCTCGACGCGTGCGGCCAGAACCTCGGCCTCGGGATTGTCGCCGGACGCTGCGGCCTGCTCCGCCTGATCGGCGGCCTCGGCAACCTCCTCCAGCTCACCCTCCACGGGCTGCGGCTCGGCCTGGGGCTCCGCCTCTTCCTCCTGGCGCTTGAGCTCCTCGTCCAGCGGGGTCTGGGGATCTTTGGCCATGGGTCTCTCCTGAAGCTCTTCTGTGAAATTCAGATGCGGCGGCCAAGGGCCGCCGATGCAAGATGATGAATGTGGACATGAAACGGTTATGCCCGCTATATGGGGACGTCGTCGCGGAACTCAAGGCATCGGGCGAGACGAGCCTGCCGTGCATTGTCGGAAATCCTGGACTACTGTATAAACACTCACATTATGTATGAATGAACAGGTGCCCGATAACAGGCCCGACCGGGGAGGCAACATGCTCACGGAACTTGCCATTCGCGACTTCGCCATCGTCGACCATCTCGAGCTGGAACTCGCCGGCGGCATGACCGCCATCACCGGCGAGACCGGCGCCGGCAAGTCAATCCTGCTCGGTGCCCTGGGCCTGTGCCTGGGTGAGCGCGCCGATGCCGCCAGCGTGCGCCACGGCCGCGATCGCGCCGACCTCTCCGCTCGCTTCGATATCGCCGACCTGCCCCAGGCTCGTGCCTGGCTGGCCGCCCGGGAGCTGCCCGACGACGACTGCCTGCTGCGGCGGGTGGTCAGTGCCAGCGGACGCTCCAAGGCGTGGATCAATGGCCAGCCGGCCACCGTGGCCGACCTGCGCGCCCTGGGCGAGCACCTGATCGAGGTACATGGCCAGCACGCCCACCAGCAGCTGTTGCGCGAGGAGACCCATCTGCGGCTGCTCGACGACTTCGCCGGTCACCGCGAGGCGGTGGCCGAGATGGCCGTGACCTTCCGCGCCTGGCAGGCCGCTCGCCGCCGGCTCAAGCGCCTGGCCGAGGATGGCGACGAGCTGAACGCCCGCCGCCAGCTGGTGCGCTACCAGGTGGAGGAGCTCGACCAGCTGGGCCTCGCCGAGGGTGAGCTGAAGACCCTGGAGGAGGAGCAGGAGGAGCTGGCCCACGCCGAGGAGCGCCTGCGCGAGACGCAGTTCGCCAGCGAGTGCTGCGACAATGACGAGGGTGGCGCCATCAGCCTGCTCACCCAGGCGATCGGCCGCCTCGAGGCGCTGCCCGGCTGCGAGCGTGGGCGCCTGGGCGAGGCGCTGGCCATGCTCGGCGAGGCGCGCATCCAGGTCGAGGAGGCAGCCCGGGAGCTCTCCCACCTCGCCGCGGACACCGAGCTCGACCCGGAACGCCTGGCCTGGGTAGACGAGCGCCTGGGCGACGTACACCGCCTGGCGCGCAAGCACCACGTGATGCCCGAGGAGCTGCCGGCCCTACATCAGCGCCTGCAGGCCGAACTGGCGACACTGGAAGAGGGCGACCAGGACCTAGACACCCTCTCCGCCGAGGTCGAGGCGCTGCGCGAGGCGTGGAAGCGCCTGGCCCGGGAGGTGGGCGAGGCCCGCCGCCAGGCCGCCGGCCGCTTCGGCGAGGCGGTGCAGGAGCAGCTCGCCTTCCTGGCCATGGGCAAGGCGCGCTTCGAGGTGGAAGTCAGCGAGCGCGAGGCGCCCGCCGCCGAGGGGCTCGACGCGGTGCGCTTCCTGATCAGTGCCAACCCCGGCCAGCCGGCACGCCCACTGGCAAAGGTCGCCTCGGGCGGCGAGCTGTCACGCATCAGCCTGGCGATCCAGGTGGTGGCGGCCCGCCACTCCACCATTCCCAGCCTGGTGTTCGACGAGGTCGACGTGGGGGTCTCCGGCGCCACCGCCGAAATCGTCGGTCAGCTGCTGCGCCGGCTCGGCGAGCAGGGCCAGGTGATGACCGTGACCCACCTGCCCCAGGTGGCGGCCCAGGCCCACCGCCACCTGCATATCGAGAAGCAGGCCGAGGGCGATACCACACTGACCCGCATGGCGCTGCTCGACGAGGCCGGCCGCGTGGGCGAGCTGGCGCGCATGCTGGGCGGGGTCAATCTCTCCGACCGCACCCTCGCCCATGCCCGGGAGATGCTCGACGCCAGCCAGCGCCCCCACCACTAGGGCCTGCCATCACCCCATACGATGCCCCCAAACGACGACGGCCCCGATCGATGATCGGGGCCGTCATGCTGCTGGCTGGCGCTGCCGGCTACTTGCGCGGCGGGCCGTCCTGGCGGGTCACGCTGGAGCCACGCGGGCGCACATAGAGCACCAGGGCGTGATCGACGAGCTCGTAGCCATGCTCCTCGGCGATCTCCTGCTGGCGACGCTCGATCACCTCGTCGAAGAACTCGACGATCTCGCCGCTCTCCAGGCACACCATATGGTCGTGGTGCTCCTCCTGGGAGATCTCGAATACGGCGTGGCCGCCGTCGAAGTTGTGACGCACCACCAGGCCCGCGGTCTCGAACTGGGTCAGGACCCGGTAGACGGTGGCCAGGCCTACATCCTCGCCGGCATCGAGCAGCGTCTTGTAGACATCCTCGGCGCTCATGTGATGCTCGCCCTGGGCGTTTTCCAGGATCTGCAGGATCTTCACGCGGGGCAGGGTCACCTTCAGACCGGCCTTGCGTAATTCATGGTTCTGGTCGGCCATGGTTGCTCTTCGCAGTATCAGGTAGGGTCGGGTATGATCGACCGAAACCACGATAGTGAAGAACAGGCGCAAATGCAAAAGTTGACCAGAATCGTCACCCTTACCGCCGCCCTGCTGATGGCCAGCGGCTGCAGCTACTTCGGCGTCTACAAGCGCGACATCCCCCAGGGCAACCTGGTGACTGCCGAGATGGTCGAGCAGCTGCGGACGGGCATGACTCGCGACGACGTCGTCTATGTGATGGGCAGCCCGCTGCTGGAGGCGCCCTTCGACGCCAGCCAGTGGGACTACGTCTTCTATCTGGACAAGGCCTACGAGGACATCGAACGCCGCCGCGTGACCCTGACCTTCGACGGCAACCGCCTGGTGGATATCCAGCGCGAGGGCGACCTCGATGAGGCGATCGAGATGCGCCAGAGCGAAGGCGGCCCGCTGCCGGAGGGTGGCACCACTACGCCGCTGGTGACGCCCAACGCGGCACCCGCCGACCAGCGCTGATACCCGCTCGCACTGCCCCCCGCGCTCCTGCCCGGCGGGGCGTCAGCGTCTGGTGCCGGCCCGCGCCAGACGCGCCGCCTTGGGGTCGATGATCAACCCGCGGTAGACCTCGACCCGGTCACCCGCGCGCAGGCGATGGGCCCCCGGCTCGCGAAGGCGCTTGCCGAACAGGCCCAGGTTGGGGTCGCTGAAGGTGTCGGCGGGCAGCTCGGGGAAGTGTGACGGCAGATCGGCCAGCGCCACGGCCTCGCGGGCGGTGGTGCCCAGCGGCACCCGCAGGCTGATGATCCGCTGCTTTTCCGGGAGGGCAAAGGCCACCTCGATCGCGATCTCGGCCATCCCTCAGTTCCCGTAGAGGTCGTTGGCGCGGCGTGTAAAGGAGTCGACCAGCTGCCCGGCGACCTGCTGGAAGAGCTTGCCGAAGGCCATGCCGAGCAAGCGATTGGCGAACTCGAATTCCATCTCCAGGCTCACCTTGCAGGCATCCTCACCCATCGCCGTGAACAGCCAGCGGCCGCGCAGGCGCTTGAAGGGGCCGCTGACCAGCGACATCTCGATGCGCTCGGGTTCGATCAGGTCGTTGCGGGTCATGATGCTCTGCTCGATGCCGGCCCGCCCCAGGGTCATCTCGCCGATCAGGTGCGACTCGTCGCGCTCCACCAGGCGGGCGCGGCGGCAGCCCGGCAGGAACTCCGGATAGCGTTCGAAATCGTTGACCAGATCGAACATCTCCTGGGGGGTATGCCGCACCATGGCGGTTCGGTTGACCGTTGGCATTGCGCTCCTCGCTGACTTCACGGTGCCCAGGGCGTATCATGGGCCGTCATTTCAGGCCTTGAATGGTACCACGCTTCCCCCCATCTCGGAGGGAGCCGCCACAGGCAAGGACACGATACGAGGTTTCATGGCCAACAAGAAAGCCAAGGGCAAGGGCCCAGGCAGCAACGTCATCGCCTTGAACAAGAAGGCGCGCTTCGAATACCACATCGAAGAGACCTTCGAGGCTGGCCTGGTGCTGGCTGGCTGGGAGGTCAAGAGCCTGCGTGCGGGCAAGGCCCAGCTGACCGACACCTATATCCTGGTCAAGAACGGCGAGGCATGGCTGCTGGGCAGCCATATCCTGCCGCTCAACACCGCCAGCACCCACGAGGTGGCTGACCCCACGCGCACCCGCAAGCTGCTGCTGCACAGAAAGGAGATCGCCAGGATCTTCTCGCGCACCCAGGACAAGGGCCACACCTGCGTGCCGCTCAAGCTCTACTGGAAGGGCAACCGGGTGAAGTGCGAACTGGCGCTGGTGACCGGCAAGAAGCTGCATGACAAGCGCGCCACCGAGAAGGATCGCGACTGGCAGCGTCAGAAGGGACGCATCATGCGGGAACAAAACCGTGGCTGATCTGTCATAAGCTCGGACATCCTGTTAGGATGCCGATTGAGGGGGCGACATGGTTTCGACGCCGGTGACAACCCCTGCGGTGCATGCCGAGAGCGTGATGTATCTCGTAAATCCAACATCACGACTAAATAGTCGCAAACGACGACAACTACGCTCAGGGCGCGCTGGCAGCTTAATAGCTGTTAGCTTCTAGTCCGGCCCCGAAGTGATGTGCCCATTCATCACGGAGGGGATACGAGCCAAGAATGATGGGATCGCGATCGGTAGCGTCCTCATGCCGGTCGTTAAACTTAAGAGGAATCGCGTCGCTGGATCCTGACCGTTGGAGCCAGAGGCGTTAAATCAAAAAACGGAATCTAAGCATGTAGAGCCAATGGGCGCGTGCTGGCGGACGCGGGTTCAATTCCCGCCGCCTCCACCAAACCCCAAAAGAATCAGGCGCCTTAGGGCGCCTTTTTCTTTGCCAATCAATATCTCTGCGACGTCCTGGACCTTCACGCCGACCTTACACGCCCTGCCAGGCTGCGACAGTAGCCATCGGTCAGCGCCAGCAGCGCCGGATAGAAATCGCTGGCCGTCCTCACAGCGGTGCTTCGCGTCACCAGTTGCGGCAGCCAGCTGCACAACTCATGCTCCAGGAATGCCCCGATATCCAAGCGCAGCGACTCTCGTGCTAAGCCCTCCGCCTCGGCCAGCATCTGCAGGCGTGTGGCAAGGTAGTCGAGCATCACGGCAAGATGGTCGGCAGGCTCGCTCACCTCGCGTCGGACCGCATACCCCGCGGCGGAGAGACGCTCTTCCATGCGCCCCGCCGCCTCACCGTGAAAGCCCTCCTTGTTGCCTTCATACAGGGAGGCATAGGGCGGCGCTCCGCTGCGCGCATCTGCCAGGAAGAGCTCGGCAAAGTCGGCCGCCAGCTCCAGTTGGGGAGTCGTGAACATCACCAGCCGTGACAGCGCCTCGGCAAGGCGCGTCACGTCACTGGATATGCCATGGGCATCGCCCAGGTAGTCGAGGAAGGGGGTGGCCTCACCCTGGCGATAACGCTCCAGCGAGGCGTCATCCAGCTCGCTGCCGAGCAGGGTTGCCAGCCAACGGCAGACCAGGACCTCCGACTCCCAGTCGACTGGCAAACCGCCACCCACCTCCGGACGGGTAGCGGTCGGGGACGAGGTTGGCTCCATCATATCTCCACCATGGTCGGCCCGCCGAAGGCCGTCACCGCTGGGGCTTCGCCCTCGAAGCGTTCGATCTCCACGATGCAGGTGTTGGCGCTCGGTGCCTGGGCCAGCTTGGAGGTGCCCACGTCGAGGGTCAGTGTGTTGGGATCACCGTAGGTGTCCAGGGCGCCGATCTCCGGCCCCACCGGCCCGTACCAGGCCCCCTCCTGGATACGCACCACCCCGGGCGGAAAGTCATCGGATACCACCGCCCCGGCCAGCAGCTGCCCGCGATCGTTGTAGGCCCGAACCAGGTCACCGTCCTGGATGCCGCGCTCCGCTGCATCCTGCGGGCTGATGAAGATCGGCTCGCGCCCCTGCACCGCATAGGTGGCACGCAGCTCCTCGGACTCACACATCTGGGAGTGGAGCCGCTTGTCGGGGTGCACCGACTGAAGCCACAGCGGGTAGCGGTCGGAGTTGGGCCCCCCATGGGAGCGCTCCGCCTTCTCCATCCAGGTCGGGTAGCCGCGGCAGTCATCGTAGCCGTAGCGGGCAATCTTGCGACTGGAGATCTCGATAAAGCCTGAGGGGGTGCCCAGCGCATTGACCTCGGGAGCCTCCCGGAAGTCGGCGTGGCGTACCCAGTTCTCCCCGGGGCCGAAGTCGACATACCCTTCCTTCCAGAACTCCGCGAACTCCGGCATGGAGGAGGTGGACTGGTCGCCTCCCGGCGCAGGGCTGAAGGACTTGTTCGCCTCGCGACACTCGTCGTAGAGCTTCTTGACCCAGCCCATCTCGTCCAGGCCCTGGCGATACTCATCATCACGCCCGAAGCGACGGCACAGGTCGGTGAAGATGTCGAAGTCGCTGCGCGAGTGGAACAGCGGGTCCACCAGCTTGTGCATGGCCAGCACACCGCGGTTGGAGTAGGAGCCGTAGATGTCGATATCGTTGCGCTCGAACTGGGTGCAGGCCGGCAGCACCAGATCGGAGAAGCGGCAGGTGGCATTCCAGGCGTAGTCGATGGAAACCACCGTCTCGAGCTTGTGGAACGCCTTCTTCATGCGGTTGTGGTCCTGGTGATGATGCCAGGGGTTGCAGCCGCTGAAGACGCACATGCGAATATCCGGGAAGGTCACGTCGGCGCCGTTGTACTGGATCGTCTCCCCCGGGTTGAGCAGGCAGTCGATCCAGCGCGCCACCGGGATGGTCGAGGCGGCCCCCTGGAAGTCGCTGTTTTCATGCACCGGGGTCTTGCCGGCATCCACGTTGCGCGGGAAGGCACCAGGCGCACTCGCCCCGGAGGAGGGTACGCCGATGGAGCTGTAGTGGTGACCATAGCTGATACCGCCACCGGGAAGGCCGATCTGTCCCAGCATGGTCGCCAGTACGGCCCCCATCCAGTAGGGCTGCTCGCCGTGCTGCTGGCGCTGTATGGCCCAGCCGAACAGCAGCTGGGTGCGGTCGGCAGCCAGCAGGCGAGCGAACTCGCGTATCTGCTCGGCGGGAACGCCACAGATGCCTTCGGCCCACTCCGGCGTCTTGACTACACCATCCTCGTCCTCGCCCTGGACATAGGCGATGAAGTCATCGAAGCCCAGCGCGTAGGCGTCGATGAACTCCTGGCTGTACAGCTCCTCGTTGTAGAGGGTGTGCGCCATGGCGAGCATGAAGGCCACGTCGGTCATCGGGTTGATGTAGAGCTGCTCGCAGTCGAGGTACTTCTGGGTCTTGGTGCGCACCGGGTCCACACTGATCACCCGGATGCTGCCCTCCGCCACCTTGGCCTTGAGCTGCTCCAGATAGGCGTAGGACTCGTGGGTCTCGCAGTTCCATCCCACCTGCAGGTTCTTGTAGGGATCGTTGCCCCACAGCACCACCGTCTTGCTGTTCTCCAGGATCAGCGGCCAGGAGGTGCCCTGGCTGTAGACCTCGGTGGAGCCCAGCACGTAGGGCAGGATCACCTGCCCGGCGCCTGTGGAGTAATCCCCCACCTTCTTGACGAAGTCGCCATGCATGGCCACCGCACGCTGCATATGGTTGCCGCAGCTGTGCACCTGCCCCGTCTGCCGCCAGCCGGTGGCCCCGGCATAAAGCGCCCAGGGGCCGTAGTCGGTCTGGATGCGCTCCAGCTCCTCGTGGAAGAGATCGAGGGCCGCATCCCAGGTCAGCCGCACGAAGCGGTTGTCGCCCCGGGTGGTGCGGTCGCCGTTGTGGCGATTCTTCAGCCACTCCAGGCGCACCATCGGATAGCGGATGCGCGACGGGTTGTAGATCAATCCCTTGATGCCGTTGAGCATCTCGGTGGGGTACTGGTCGGCACCGAACGGCTTCACCTCGGCCACCTTGCCCCCCTTCACCAGGGCATTCATGGCGCCCCAGTGGGAGCCGGCCGTCTTCCAGACGCCCTGCTCGGTCACCCCGGCAGCGGCGGTGCTGGTGAGTAGCCCGGGGCCGATCAGCGAGGCAGCGGAGCCGGCCATGGCCCCCTTGAGGAAACTTCTACGGCTGATAGTCATGAGAGCTCCTTGGGCGTCATCAGTGAGCACCGTCGGCATAATCGGATGAGTGCATCTGCAGGTACTTGAGCACCAGCTCCTGAGTGCCTGCGCTCAGGTTGGTGAAGCCCACCATGCCCGAGAACATCGCCGGCCAGGTGTTGGCATCGAAGTGCTCGGGCGCCGGCTCGGTGTGGCAGACGCTGCAGGCATCACGATAGGTCTGTCCGGCGGTTTCCCAGAGCGACTCACGGGTTTCGAGGTAGGCTCCCTTCTCGGCCCATAGCGCCACGCTCACCCTGCCCCAGGGCAGGCCGGTCATCTCGTCGACCACATCGGTCTCCTGGACCTCGATCAGGGCATCATCCTGGGCAATATCCTTGTTGAGGACGGCACTGCTGATGTTCTGGCCGAAGTCCTCGTAGAGCACCCGTCCGAAGCCCTTCTCCTTGCGCCATGCGGGGATCTCCAGCTTCACGCTGTCCCCCTGGGTGTCGACGATGCTGACCTCGGTGGCCACCTGCAGCACCCCGGCGCGCTCGGTGAGTTCAGCATCGGTGTAGAGGTCCACGGACTTGGCGCTGTAGTACTGCTGCCCCTCATCCACGCTGACCGAGGTGGCTTCGCGAACCAGGCTGGCCAGCATGGGATCCTCGCTGCCCATCTGCTCGGGCAGCTTGTGGGCGATACCCTTGTGGCAGTCGATGCAGCTCTGATCACGCTCGGCGGCGGGCTCCATGAAACGCCGCGCTTCGTCGGACATCTTGTCCCAGTCCATGCTGTTGTAGTCGTGGCAGCTGCGGCACTCCAGGGAGCCGTTGGCCTTGAAGCGCGCCCACTCGTGCTGTGCCAGCTCCAGGCGCTTCGCCTCGAACTTCTCGGGGGTATCGATGGTGCCGAAGATGGCACCCCAGACCTCCTTGCTCGCCTGCATCTTGCGGGCGATCTTGGCGGTCCAGTCATGGGGCACGTGACAGTCGGAGCAGATGGCCCGGACCCCGGTGCGGTTGGACCAGTGCACGGTGGTCTGCAGCTCCTGGTAGACGTTGTCCTCCATCTCGTGGCAGCTGACGCAGAACTCTTCGGTATTGGTGTACTCCATGGCGGTATTGAAGCCACCCCAGAACACGATGCCGGCGAAGAAGCTGACGATGATGATGACCCCCAGGCTGATATGCACAGGGGGTTTCTTCAGGGTGTTCCACAGCGTTGCAAGGATCTTCATGTCTCATCTCTCTCTGATCAGTAGGGGCTTAACCGCCATGCCCGGGCGGGCCCAGCACGAAGACCTGCAGCATCCACACCACGAAGCCATAGCCGCCCACGACGGCAATGGTCAGCAGTGGCACGACGACCGCGGTGACAAAAAGAAAGGCAAGCCACTCTCGCCGCTTGCCACCGGAGCCAGTTTCGTTCTCGCTCTTGACCTCTGCCATATCGCCCCCTCACAGGTCTGCCGACACAAATTTCGGCATGCACATAATGTTGAAATAATTGGTACGCGAAAGGTAACAGTCTGTCAGGGAATAGCCATGACTTTTATCAAGAAACAGCCGCTTACTTATGATAGTTGGCGATACCGGCATAGCTTTTCGCCTGCCCAGCCACTCGGTGGCTACCCCTGCCCCGGATCGCTGTCGTTCTCGAAGGCTTCAAGCCTCTGCTCGTACTCCTCGGAGTGAATCCAATCCGCCAAGCGCGCCAGCAGGGCATCCAGCTGGTGGGCCTCGGACACCGCCAAGGGCGCCAGCAGCACCTCCTCGAGGGCATCAGATAACCCCTTGGCCACCTCCCGCTTCGCATCGCCCTGCTGCGTGGTGAACAGCCGGAAACGGCGCGCATCCGCTTCGTCATTCTCGCGCCTCACCAGCTCCTGCTTGATCAGCCGCTGGATGATGCGTGACGTGAGGCTGCGCTCCATGCGGGCCTGATGCGAGAGCTCGACAAAGGTGATCCCCGGATTCTGGCCGATGATCCGCAGCACCCGCACCTCATGAACCTTGAGGCCCACCCGCGCCTGGAAGATATCGTCGTTGGCGCGAATCGCCTCCTGGGCCAGGATATCGAGGCGAAAGGTCAACCTCTCGCGACTGAACGGCTTTGCCACCTCTTGCTCCTTCTCTCATGTTCCGCGGCGGGCGGCAGGCTGGCCCGACAGGGGCCTGCATGGCACCGGACGCTCGCCGCCGGTGTGTCACCATGATAATCGAACAGGTGACGCGATAATTGATCCGAATCAATACTCTCAATCTGCAACTATCTTAACCTGATCCCAAGAGCAGACTGGTTCGAGCCGCAGCATCCGACTCGCTCCCTTCACTGCTCCTTCGCGGCTGTGCCAGCACCGGCACAGCCTTGAGCGAGCCAATCGAGGATCGTCGTCATGACCCAACCCGCTACCACCTACCAGGGTACCGACAGACTACTGTACGGCATCATACTGGGTGTCCTGGCCTTCTGGCTGTTCGCCCAGACCACGCTGAACATCGCCCCCACCATGGCCGCCGACCTGGGGGTCGAGCAGAATCTCATGAATATCGCGGTGTCGATCACGGCACTCTTCTCGGGGATCTTCATCGTCGTCGTCGGCGGCCTCGCCGACCGCATCGGCCGCGTCAAGACGGTGATGTGGGGCTTCATCTTCTCCATCGTCGGCTCACTGCTGATCGGCCTGGCCCCCTCGGGCTCGCTGGGCAGCAGCTTCCTGATGGTGGGGCGGATCTGTCAGGGCCTCTCGGGCGCCTTCATCATGCCGGCGTCCCTGGCGCTGGTGAAGGAGTACTGGGAAGGCGCCGGCCGCCAGCGTGCCATCTCCCTGTGGTCCATGGGCTCCTGGGGGGGCTCCGGCTTCGCCGCCCTGTTCGGCGGCCTGATGGCCCAGAACGTGGGCTGGCGCTGGATCTTCATTATCGCCGCCGCCCTCTCCGTGGTCGGCATGCTGATGGTGCGTGGCACGCCGGAGTCCAAGGCCGAGAACAAGGGCGCCTACAAGTTTGACCTTGTCGGCGTCATCACTTTCATGGTGGCCATGGTCGCACTCCAGGTACTCGCCACCCAGGGCAGCAAGTTCGGCTGGACCAGCATGGCCTCATTGGGCCTGATGGCCATCGTCTTCGTGTTCGGCGCCGTATTCTTCAAGGTCGAGTCCGGCAACCCCAACGCCTTCGTGCAGTTCCGCCTGTTCCGCAACAGCACCTATACCGGTGCTACCATCTCCAACATGCTGCTCAATGCCACCGCCGGCATCATCATCGTCGCCATGCTGGTACTGCAGCAAGGTGGCGGTATCTCGGCTCAGGAAGCCGGCCTGCTGACGCTGGGTTATGCGATCTCCATCCTGGCCTTCATCCGCGTTGGCGAGCGGCTCCTGCAGCGCTTCGGTCCGCGCCAGCCGATGCTGTGGGGCTGCTATATCGTCGGCCTGGCCATCGTGCTGCTGATGCCCACCAATCTGATGCTGGGCAGCTACAAGATCCTCGCCGTTATCGCCTTCTCGCTGTTCGGCGTCGGCCTCGCCTTCTACGCTACTCCCTCTACCGATGCGGCGCTCTCCAACCTGCCCGCCGACCAGTCAGGTGCCGGCGCGGGCATCTACAAGATGGCCTCCTCCCTGGGCGCCTCCTTCGGCGTGGCGATCTCCTCGGCGATCTACACCGCCATCGCGGGCAACAACGCCGGCATCCGCTGGATCGAAGGGGTCATCAGCTTCGTCGGCAACCAGACCAACCTGGCCTCCCGGGAAGCCGCCTTCTTCGCCTTGCTGGTCATGCTGATCATGCTGCTGGTCGCCATCGCCTCGATCGTGCTGACGATCCCCAAGGGCCGCCCGGCCGACAATGCCTGATGCCATAACGGCCCACCGGCCGAGCGGCCGGTGGGCGTCAGCCGAACGTTGCTGGAACCGCCCTTAGATTGAAGAGGAAAGAGACATGAATGCCATCGTCAAGGAAATCAAGCAGAACGAAACCCAGCTCCGTGAGTGGTTCGAGCATCTGCACCGTCATCCCGAGCTCTCGATGCAGGAGTCGCAGACCGCCAGGTACATCGAGGAGACCCTGCGTAGCCTGGGTGCCTATGAGATCGAGACCGGCGTCGGCAAGCACGGCATCGTCGCCTCGCTGAAGGTCGGCGACAGCGACCGGGCCATCGGGCTGAGGGCCGACTTCGACGCCCTGCCGATCCAGGAAACCAATGACCTCGACTATCGCTCGGAAACTCCTGGTGTCTCGCACCTCTGCGGCCACGACGGCCATACCACCATGCTGCTGGCCGCCGCCAGGCAACTGGCCGAGACCCGCAACTTCGACGGCACCGTGCATCTGATCTTCCAGCCGGCGGAGGAGACCATGGAGGGGAGTCCGGCGATGATCGCCGACGGCCTGTTCGAGCGCTTTCCCATGTACGCAGTGTTCGGCATGCACAACATGCCCGGACTGGAGCTCGGCAAGCTCTACTTCACGGAAGGCGACACCATGGCCGCGGTGGACAACTGGGAGGTGGAGATCACCGGCAAGGGCGGCCACGGCGCCTTCCCGGAGCATGCCATCGACCCGGTGGTCGCCGGCTCCTCGCTGGTGATGGCCCTGCAGAGCGTGGTCGCCCGCAATGTGGCCCCCGCCCACCGCGCCGTGGTCACCGTGGGCGCCTTCCAGGCCGGCCAGGCAGGCAACGTGATCGCCCACAGCGCCATCCTGCGCCTCTCCATCCGCACCACCACCCCCGAGGACCGCGAGATGGTGCTGGGCAATATCCGCCGCCTCATCCAGCAGCAGAGTGAATCCTTCGGCTGCACCTCCGAGATCCGCGAGGGCGTGCCGGGCGCCGTGCTGACCAACGACCCCGAGGAGACCCGCAAGGCGGCCGCCATCGCCCGTCAGGCCTTCGGCGAGGAGCTGGTGTTCGAGGAGGGGCCCACCTACCTGGGCTCCGAGGACTTCGCCTTCATGCTGCAGCAGAAGAAGGGCACCTACTGCTTCCTGGGCAATGGCGACACCCCCTTCGTCCACCACCCGGAATATGTACTCAACCCGGAGATCCTGCCCATCGGCGCGGCCTACTGGGTAGCGCTCACCGAGGGCTACCTGCCCAAGCAGGGCTGAGGCTCGGCACCCGCTGCGCCACGGGGCGATTCCGCCCCGTGGCGCCTTGTCGTGGACGGCCTCTTCACGCTAGACGACGGCGCAGAGACACCGCCCAGGCATCGGCAGCAGCGCTACGACCAAGGTCGCAGGCTTGACGCGAAAACCGCTTGCGGCCAGCCTCAAGGGGCGCCATCATCAGCGCCCACTCGCCTCCCCCCCTGCCAGGGTGGTCGAGCGAGGCCAAGACCGGGGTGGCATCGGGTCGGGAGTGCTGCGGCGCTTCACTACCGATAAGACCCTACCACTGTTGACATTTCCCGATCTGGATTCGAACCCCATGAGCAAAGTCCTGATTATCGGCGCCGGCGGCGTCGGCGGCGTCGTTACCCACAAGTGCGCCCAGCATCCCGAGGTCTTCAGCGAGATCATGCTGGCCAGCCGCAACGAGGCGAAGTGCAAGGCCATCGCCGACCAGCTGGATCGCCCGATCCAGACGGCCCGGGTGGATGCCGACGACGTCGAGGCGCTGGTCGCCCTGATCGAGTCGTTCAAGCCCGACGTGCTGATCCACGTGGCCCTGCCCTATCAGGATCTGACCATCATGGAGGCCTGCCTGCGTACCGGCGTGCCCTACCTCGACACCGCCAACTACGAGCATCCGGACGAGGCCAAGTTCGAGTACAAGGAGCAGTGGGCCTTCCAGGAGCGCTACAGGGACGCGGGCAACATGGCCACCCTGGGCTGCGGCTTCGACCCGGGCATGACCAACATCTACTGCGCCTACGCCCAGAAGAACCTGTTCGACGAGATCCACCGCATCGACATCCTGGATGCCAACGGTGGCGACCACGGCTACCCCTTCGCCACCAACTTCAACCCGGAGATCAACATTCGCGAGATCACCGCGAAGGGTCGCTACTGGGAGAAGGGCGAGTGGAAGGAGACCGACCCGCTGGCGGTGAAGCGCACCTTCGACTTCGACGGCATCGGCGAGAAGGACCTCTACCTGCTCTATCACGAGGAGCTCGAGTCCCTCAGTCAGAACATCAAGGGCCTGGAGCGCATCCGCTTCTGGATGACCTTCTCCGACAAGTACATCACCCATCTCAAGGTGCTCGAGAACGTCGGCATGACCAGCATCGAGCCGATCAAGGTGGGAGATACCGAGATCGCCCCGCTGGAGTTCCTCAAGGCGGTGCTGCCCGACCCGGCCTCGCTGGGCCCGCGCACCAAGGGCAAGACCAACATCGGCATCATCGCCGATGGCATCAAGGACGGTAAGCGGCGCAAGGTGCACATCTACAACATCTGCGACCATCAGGAGTGCTACGCCGAGGTGCAGTCCCAGGCCATCTCCTACACCACCGGCGTGCCGGCGGTGACCGGCGCCATGCTGATGCTGGAAGGCATCTGGAAGGGTGACGGCGTGTTCAACGTTGAGCAGCTCGACCCCGACCCCTTCATGGAGCGCATCGGCGAGATGGGCCTGCCCTGGCAGGTGGTCGAGCTCGACCCCGACCACGACCCCCTGGCCTGAGCCATGGCGAACGCACGCGAGCAGGGACTGGGCTTCGATCTCAATTTCGACGTGATGGCCTGCCCCTCCCCGGCCTATGTGGTGGACGACGCCCTGCTGCGCCGCAACCTGGAGCGCCTCGGCGAGGTCCAGGAGCGCAGCGGGGCGAAGATCCTGCTGGCCCTGAAGGGCTTCGCCATGTGGGACACCTTTCCACTGGTACGCCAGTACCTGGTGGGCACCACGGCCAGCGGCCAGGACGAGGCGCGCCTGGGCGCCGAGACCTTCGGCGGCGAGGTGCACTGCTACTCGCCGGCCTTCACCGAGGAGGAGATGCGGGTGGTGTTGCGCTACGCCGACCACCTCAGCTTCAACTCGCCTGGCCAGTGGCAACACTTCCGCGAGACGATCGCGGCGGCGCCCCGCCGGGTCTCCTGCGGCCTGCGGGTCAACCCCGAGCACTCCACGGGCCACGTGCCTCTCTACGACCCCTGCGCGCCGGGCTCGCGGCTCGGCACCCGGGCGGCGGACCTGACGTCGGAGGTGATGGAAGGCCTCGAGGGGCTGCACTTCCATACCCTGTGCGAGCAGAACAGCGACGACCTGGAGTCGACCCTGACGGCCTTCGAGGAGCGCTTCGGCCACTACCTCGCCGGGCTCGAGTGGGTCAACTTCGGGGGCGGACACCATATCACCCGTGACGACTACGACGTCGAGCGGCTGGTGCGGGTGATCCGCGACTTCAAGGCTCGCCATCCGCATCTCGAGGTCTACCTGGAGCCGGGCGAGGCGATCGCCCTGAATACCGGCTACCTGGTATGCACGGTGCTGGATATCGTCGAGAATGACGGCCCCATCGCCATCCTCGACACCTCCGCCACGGCGCATATGCCCGACGTGCTGGAGATGCCCTACCGCCCGCACATCATCGGCGGCGGCGAGCCGAACGAGAAGGGCCACACTTACCGCCTGGGGGGGCAGACCTGCCTGGCCGGCGACGTGATCGGCGACTACTCCTTCGACGCGCCCCTGCAGATCGGCGACCGCCTGGTGTTCACCGACATGGCCCACTACACCATGGTCAAGACCACCACCTTCAACGGCATCCGCCTGCCGTCGATCTGCCGGATCGACGAGGCGAGCCGCGAGGTGCGCACGGTCAGGACCTTCGGCTATGTGGACTATATGCAGCGGCTCAGCTGAGCCTCCCTGCCCTGCCGCCAGCCTCGCGAAGCCCCCTCACGGGGGCTTTTTCGTGGTGGTTCAGGGTGGGCGCGGAACACCTGCCCCTTCACCACTCCCCCCGCGGGCTCTATGGTGAGGAAAAGCCACTGCCACAGGGAGCCCGTGATGCCCGAGATCTACAAGTTCGGCGGCGCCTCGATAAAGGACGCCGCGGCCATCCGCCGCCTCGGCGAGCTGCTGTCCCGCCACGACCTGCACCCTCGCGCCCTGGTCGTCTCGGCGATGGGCAAGACCACCAACGCCCTGGAGGTGCTGCTCGATGCCGCCCGCGGCGACCAGCAGAGCGTCTACCAGGAGCGGCTGACGGCAATCCGCGACGATCACCTCGGCGTGGCCCAGGCGCTGTTCGGTGCCGACTCCACCACCGCGGCGAACCTGGAGCGGCTGCTCGAGGCCCTCGACATCGCCCACCGCACCCACCGGGAGGCGCCCTTCGCCTTTCACTACGACCAGACCGTGGGCTTCGGCGAACTGCTCTCCACCACCCTGGTGGCTGCCTGGCTCAACGAGATCGGCCTTCCCACCCGCTGGTGTGACGCCCGGGAGCTGATCATCACCGACGACCGCCACCAGGCCGCCGGAATCGACTGGGGCAAGACCTGCTACCGCCTGCGCTCACTGGCCGCCCGGGAGAACCGCATCCTGCTGGTCCAGGGCTTTATCGGCGCCACCGCGGACGGCGCCATGACCACCCTGGGGCGCGAGGGCTCCGACTTCAGCGCCGCCATCCTGGCCCACTGCCTGGATGCCGCTGGGCTGACCATCTGGAAGGACGTCCCCGGGGTCTTCAACGCCGACCCCAGGCGCTTCGACAACGCCCGCCAGCTCGAGCGCCTGAGCTACGCCGAGGCCGTGGAGCAGACCTGGCACGGCGCCAAGGTGATCCACCCCCGCACCCTGGCCCCGCTGCAGCGCAAGGCGATCCCCCTCACCGTGCGCTCCTTCCTCGAGCCCGGGGCCACCCCCAGCCGCATCGGCCCCGAGCCCGGCGACGGCGACTGCCGACCCGCCTGCATGCTGCGTGACGATCAGCGACTGCTCGACATCAGCCCCGAAGACTTCCGCTTCATGGACGAGGCCTGCCTGGGCGATGTGCTCGCCCGCCTGGCTCGCCACGGGCTGCATGCCCACTTCCTGGCGTGCGAGGCGATGCGCCTGCGCCTGGCCATCTATGACGACCCCGAAAGGCGCGCCGCGCTGCTGACCGACCTGCGAGGGGACTACCATGTCGAGTGCCAGAAAGGCCTGACCCTGCTGACCGTCCGCCACCCCGACGACGGCCTGCTGCAGGCGCTGAGCGGCGACATGCCGGTGGTCGCCGAACAGTGCAGCGCCACCACCGCCCAGCGGCTCTTCCCCGGCGACGCCTGCCCGGTGACCTGGCGCCTCCCGGACTAGGCGCGCCGCGCGGCCAGTCGCCGCCCGGCAAGATGACCCGCCCAGGCGGCACCGAGCCAGGCCGCCAGGCTCAGTGCCACATAGCCCAGGGCCGTCACGAAGCGCCCCTGGCTGAGCATCGCCAGGGTCTCGAGGCCGAACAGTGAGAAGGTGGTGAAGCCGCCACAGAAGCCGGCGACCAGGAAGGGCTGCCAGCGTGCCACCCGGCCATGGGCACGGCCCGCGGCGTAGGCGGCGAACAGCGCAATCAGCCCGGAGCCTGCCAGGTTCACCACCAGGGTCGCCCAGGGAAAGTCGGGGGGCGAAAGCCACAGGCCGAGCTGATAGCGCAGCACGCTGCCCAGCCCACTGCCCAGGCCGACTGCGGCGTAGGCCCGCCAGGCACTCATGCCAGGCCTCCCGTCAGCCAGGCACCCAGAGCCAGGGCGGCGAGCCCGGCGACCAGGGTCATCGCCATGTAGCTAATCGCCGCCGTCTCGCGGCCCTGCTGCCACAGCGCCAACGTCTGCAGGCTGAGCGACGACACCGTGGTGTAGCCACCCAGCAGGCCGATGGCGAGCAGGGACCAGGCGGTATTCGACACGCCCGGGGCGGGGAGGCCGAGCACACCGGCCAGCATCCCCATGGCCAGGGCGCCACTCAGGTTGACCGCCAGGGTACCCCAGGGCAGGTGGGCTCCCAGTCGCCGGCCCACGGCGTTGCCGAGAGCCAGACGCGCCATGCCTCCCAGCGCTCCGCCGAGCAGTACCGACAGCAGTTCCAGCATGCCTGACCGTCTCCCTGAAACGAAAAACGCCACCCGAGGGTGGCGAAAGAGTATCGCATGCTTGCCGCGCCGACGGCAGGAGGCGCCGCCGACAGGACAAAGATGGCACAAAAATCTTACAATGTACAATTCATGTACATGCATGTGCCGTGACAGGCCCCGGGGTCGTGGCCTCACGACAAAGCCCGTATCATGACGGGTCTCAAGATCCATCGCCCCACACGCCAAGAGACGGAGGTCACCGCGTGAACCCGAAGCGAGCCCTACCCCTGATGCTCGGCTGGCTGCTGCTTGCCCTGCTGGCGCTGGCGGGTCCTGCCCAGGCGCAGCAAGAGAGCAGCGGCGGAGAACCGCCAGCCTACTCCACCCTGGCCGACCTGCTGGAGAACGAACAGACCCGCCAGGAGCTGATCGACCAGCTGCGCGGCATGGCCGGCGACGTGGCCGAATCGGCCCCCGCCGAGGAAGCCGCCGCCGAGCCCTCGCTACCGCGACAGCTGGCCCAGGTGACCAGCCGCGTCGCCGGCGACGTCGGCGCCCAGTTCGACGCCATCGCCTCCGCCATCGGCGGCATGTTCGCCAGTGACCTGGAGAGCACCTTCGATACCGCGGCCTTCATGACGGCGGCGATCAACCTGGGCCTGGTGATCCTCGCCACCCTGGCCCTGTTCGTGCTCTTCCGCCGCCTGGCGCGGCCACTGTTCACCGGCATCAGCCAGTGGTCCCTCAACGGCAGCGGGCTGACCCCCATCCTGCGCCTGGTGATCTGCGTGGCCCTGGCCGCGGCGGTGGACGTGCTGGTGGTGGCCTTCGCCTATCTGGGTGGCAACCTGATCGCCACCTTCGCCATCGGCGAGACCGGTGAGCTCTCCACTCGCGCCTCGCTGTTCCTCAACGCCTTCCTGGTGATCGAGCTGCTCAAGGCCGGGGTGCGCATGCTGTTTGCCTCCCGCTACGAGGGGCTGCGCCTGCTGCCCATCGGCTCCGACGAGGCCTCCTACTGGAACCGTTGGATCGCCCGGCTGATCGGCCTGGTGGGCTACGGTCTGATGGTGGTGGTGCCTCTGGTCAACGCCTACGTGTCACCGGCAGTGGGTCAGGGCCTGGGCACCCTGATCATGATCGGCGCCTTCCTCTATGCCGTGGTGGTGGTGCTCAGGAACCGCAAGCGCCTGCGCGACGCCATCAACGCCAAGGCCAGCCAGGCCACCATGGCGGCCAGCCGGGTCTCGCTGCAGCTGTTCGCGCGCACTTGGCACCTGTTCGCCCTGGCCTACTTCGTCATGGTCCTGGTCTTGACCCTGACGCGCCCCGCCGACGCCCTGCCCTACGTGCTCTTCGCCACCCTCAAGACCATTGCCGCAGTGGTGGTGGGCCTGCTGGCCTCCAGCTTCCTGACCCAGACCATCGGCCGGCGCATCCGCCTGTCCGACGACCTGCGCCGCAAGCTGCCGCTGCTCGAGCCACGCCTCAACAGCTACGTGCCCAACGCCCTGCGGGTCATCCGCACGGTGATCGTGGTGCTGGTGGTGATGGTGGTGCTCAACGCCTGGGGCGCCTTCGACCTCGCCGCCTGGTACGCCTCCGAGGCGGGCCGGGGCCTGGTCGGCAAGCTGGTCAGCGTGGCGATGATCCTGGCCATCGCGGTCATGGTATGGCTGGCGCTGGCCAGCCTGATCGAGCACAAGCTCAACCCCGAGACCGGCGGCGGCGTGCCCTCGGCGCGTGCCCAGACCCTGCTCTCGCTGTTCCGCAACGCCCTGGCCATCGCCCTGATCACCATGACGGCGATGATCGTGCTGGCCGAGATCGGCATCAATATCGGGCCGCTGATCGCCGGTGCCGGTGTGCTGGGCCTGGCCATCGGTTTCGGCGCCCAGAAGCTGGTGCAGGACATCATCACCGGCATCTTCATCCAGGTGGAGAACGCCATGAACACCGGCGACGTGGTCACCGTGGGCGGCGTCACCGGTACCGCCGAGAAGCTCAGCATCCGCTCGGTAGGCATCCGCGACCTCTCCGGCACCTACCACGTGGTGCCCTTCTCCAGCGTGGACACCGTCTCCAACTACATGCGCGAGTTCGGCAACCACGTGGGCGAGTACGGCATCGCCTACCGCGAGAATATCGACGAGGCGATCGAGCAGCTCAAGGTGGCCTTCGAGGACCTCAAGGCCAGCGACGAGCATGGCCACAAGCTGCTGGCGCCGCTCGATGTGGCCGGCGTCATCGCCCTGGCCGACAGCTCGGTGAATATTCGGGTGATCATCAAGACCACCCCCGGCGACCAGTGGGCGGTGGGGCGTGCCTACAACCGCCTGGTCAAGCTGCGCTTCGACGAGGCCGGCATCGAGATCCCCTTCCCGCACACCACCCTCTACTTCGGCGAGGACAAGCAGGGGGACTCCCCGGCCGCCAATGTGCGGGTGCTGGAATCTCGCAGCAGGGCCCGGCAGGCCGAACCTGCCTCCGCTGCCGCACACCGCGACGCTCAGGAGATCAGCAACCCGGAGCACGAGAAGCCCAGCGGTGACGACGTGGACGAGCCCGACGAGCCCTGAGCCCGACGACTCAGCCGCACCAAACAGCGAGGCCGCCTTCGGGCGGCCTCGCTGTTATTGTTTCTGCCCCGGATACACGAAGGGGGCGCCGAAGCGCCCCCTAGTGTGGTGAGGTCGAGTGTTGGAGAGGATCAGGCTGCCTTCAGGAAGCCTTCTTCGCCTCCTTGCCCTCTCCAAGCACGTCCTTGTCCTCTCCAAGCACGTCCTTGTCCTCGCTGGGCTGCGGCAGAGAGGGCAACGACTTGTCGAGCAGCTCCACGCTCTGGCGGTAGTAGAGCTGGCTCTTCTGGTGCTCGCCCAGGTTGGCAAAGAGTCGTGCCAGCTCGGCACATGCCACACCGCTCGGGCGCTGGCGCTGGCTCGCCTCGAAGTACTCCTGGGCCTTGCCCCAGTAGGCGTTGCGCAGCGCCAGGCGACCCAGGGTGAGCAGCAGGTCGGGATCGTTGGGGCGCTCCTGCAGCCACTTCTCGGCGGTGACCAGCTGACGCGAGGCATCCACGTCGAGCAGGCCGTAGCGCAGCACCAGGCGGCTGTCCCAGTTCTCCTTGAGGGAGTGGCGCAGCAGTCGCTCGGCGATGGGCTCCTGGCCGCCGCGCACCAGCGCCTCGGCATAGAGCACGATCAGTTCGACATCGCCACGCAGGTGGTCGGGCATGTCCGCCCACAGGCTGCGCACCGTCTCGATGTCGCTGCCCTCGCGGGCCTCGCGCACGATCAGCTCGCGGTAGGCGCGCCGCTCGAGCTGGTCGCGCTCCTCTCGGGAGATCAGCTGCTGGGCGCCCAGGCGCGGCATCAGGCGGCGCAGGCCATCCCAGTCGCTGACGCTGAGGTAAGCCTGCTTGAGCTGCTTGAGCACCTGGGGGTGGTTGGGCAGCTGGCGGTCGAGGCGGGTCAGGATGGCCAGCGCCTCCTCGTACTGCTGACGGTCGAGCATCAGCTGGGCCTGCATCATGCCCACCGCGGTATCGGCGCCCTCGGTGCTGAGGTGGGCCCGCTTGAGCAGGGTATCGGCCTGGTCGAAGCGACCCTGGTAGTGGGCCGCCAGCGCCGCGGAGAGGTAGTTGACCAGCGGGGTGCTGGAGTCATCCGCCGCCTTGACCAGCGACTTCTCGGCCTTCTTCCAGCGCCCCTCGGCCAGCGCCACCAGGCCGCGCACGGTGCGCTTCATGGCAGTGCGGTTGCGTGAGCGGCTGTTCCACACCTTGAAGCGCGACACCGGGCGCGACAGGCGCATCAGCAGGCGCAGCGCGAAGTGCAGCACCAGGAAGGCCGCCAGCAGCAGCACCAGGCCGAACCAGAAGGAGGTCTGGAAGGAGGTGTCACCCACCCGCACCAGCCAGTAGCCGGGCACCGACATCATCAGCTGCCCGAACAGCGCACCGATGGCCAGGCCCAGGACGATGATCAGTATCAGCTTTCTCATGCCTCATCTCCCTGGCGCGACTCGAAGCGCCGCTCGATGAAGGTGGCCAGGGCCTGCTGGGAGCCGCTGATGTCGGGCAGCTCAGGACGCACCGCCTCACCCTTCAGCTCACCCAGCCGCGCGAGGACCGACTGCACGCCGCTGTCATCGGTGTCGTAGTAGCCTTCGATCAGGGTGATCGCCTTGTCGAGGCTGGCCTCGAAGAGCTCCTCCTCTTCCTTGAGCAGGGCCAGCTGGGCCTGCTCGATCACCAGGCGCACGCTCTGGCGCAGGTAGGACTCCTGCTCCGGCGAGATCAGCGCCTCCAGTGCCTCGTCATGCTTGCGCACGGTGACCAGGTCCTTGAGCTCCTGGCCGAAGCTCGACAGCTGCTGCTGCCAGGAGCCGCTGGGCGCCTCCTGCATGCCGGAGCTGGCGGTGATCTCGTCGATATCCTGGGAGAGCGGACGCCCGGCGATCTGCTCCTGCTGGGCGTTGAGCGCCAGCCACAGGCCGGTGCGGTCGACCTCGGGCACCGACTCCAGAGCGCCCAGCTCGCTGGCGATCTCGCGACGCACCGGCACCAGCGCCGGGTTGTCGGCCTCCTTCAGGCGCGCATCGGCGGTGCGCAGCAGCGCCGCGGCTCCCTGAACATCACGCTCCAGCTGCAGGCGCTGGTTGGCCAGGCGCAGCAGGTAGGCGGCCTCGGCGTGCAGCCAGTCGCGCTCGTCGGTCTCCTGCTCACTGGAGAGCTCTGCCAGCACCCGGTCGAGGGTCTCGTCGACCTCGCCACGGTAGTCGCTGAAGTCGCTCTCCAGCGAGGCGATGGCCTCCTCCAGGGCGGCCTGGCGCTCGCCCTCGGCCTCCTCGAAGCGTGACTGCAGCTGGTTCAGATCGCTGGCGGTGGCGGACTGGCTGGTCTGGGACTCCAGTTCGGCGATGCGCGCCTGCTGGGCATCCAGCTTCTGCCATGCCTGCCAGCCGAACAAGCCGGCGGCGATGGCCAGCAGGATGACCAGCACGATCGCCACCATGCCGGCCTTGCCTCCCTTGCCATCGCCGCCACCCGCGGCGGGCGTGCCGGACTTGCCACCACTCCCGCCCGGCTGTGACTTGCCGGCCTGGGACGGGGCCGCTTCGGCCTTGTCGGCGGCGGGTTTCGATGACGACGCCCGTGTGTCAGTGGCCTTCTGGTCGGCTTCCTGCTTGCCGCCCGAGGACTGGCCGGCCGTCGACGACTCGGCGGATGTCTGGCTCTGAGCGGGCTTTGCGGCCTCGCTCCTGCCGGTACCGCCGCCCAGGTTGGGCTTGTCATGCCGACGCGAGCGACGTCTGCCGGAGGCGTTGCCTCTGCTTGCCTCGTCTCCCGAGGTCGCCGACTGTGCGCCGTCAGACGCCTTCTGTTCTTCCTGCTCGTGTGGTTGCTTGCTCATCTTGTCGCTAGCCCTTTTCGAGATCGTCTTGATCGACATCGGCTTCCTGCGGGTCACAGGCATCGGCCACGGCCGCCGCCAGCGCCGTCGGGGTGGCGCCACGCGCCACCACGGAGTCGCGAAACCCCAGCTTGCCGGCCAGTGTAGCCAACCGGGCGCTGGAAACGATTAGCGGTTGGTTCAAGGCGGCGCCTGAACACCATCTTGCCAGATATTCGAGGATTTCTCCGCTACTCACCACCAGCGCACGGAAGTCGCCCGCCGCGAGGCAGTCGGCCATGGCCGGCTCGGGGGGCTGGAGGGTACGCCGATAGACGGCCAGACGGGTCACCCGGGCACCGCGCTCGGTGAGCGTCTCGGCCAGCAGGGTGCGCCCGCCTTCGCCGGCCACCAGCAGGATCTTCTCGTCGTGAAGTGTGCGCAGGGAGCCCAGGGTCAGCAGGGCCTCGCTGGTATCCTCGCCGGCGACCGTCGGCGGCACATGGACGCGCACCCCGAGCCGCTCATGCAGGACGGCGGCGGTGGCCGCCCCCACGGCGTAGTAGTCGATGCCCAGTGGCAGCTGGGGCCAGTAGCGGTCCAGCGCCTCGGCGAGGCACACCGCGGCGAAGGGGCTCACCACCACCACGCGCCGGAAGTGGTCGAAGTCGAGCCAGGCGGCGCGCTGCTCGGGAGTCTCGGGCAATGCCTCGACGCGCATCGCCTCGAGGCGCGCCACCGGTAGCCCGCGCGCCTCGATGGCCGCGGCGAGCACGGCACCGCGCTCACCGGGACGCGTGATCACCACCGGCGGCTGAATATCCATCAGCCGGCGCCGTAGACCTCGGCGAGAATCTCCCCGGCGCCCATCTCCAGCAGCTCCTCGGCGACGCGAATACCCAGCGCCTCGGGCTCATGGATCGAGCCGCGCCCCTCGGCGCGCAGCACCCTGGCACCATCAGGGGTGCCCACCAGGGCGCGCAGCCACAGGGTCTGGCCATCGTTCTCGAATACCGCATGGCCACCGATGGGCACCTGGCAGCCCCCCTCGAGGCGGGTGTTCATGGCGCGCTCGGCGCGCACCCGGGTGGCGGTATCGGGATCATCCAGCGGCGCCAGCAGGTTGATCAGCTCGGGGTCGTGGAGGCGACACTCGATGCCCAAGGCGCCCTGGCCACAGGCCGGCAGGCACACCTCGGGCGGCAGCTCCTGGGCGATGCGCGCATCCAGCTCCAGGCGACGCAGGCCGGAGGTGGCCAGGATGATGGCATCGAACTCGCCGTCATCGAGCTTGCCCAGCCGGGTCTGGACGTTGCCGCGCAGGCTGAGGATCTCCAGGTCGGGGCGCGCCTCCTTGACCTGCAGGCCGCGGCGCAGGCTGGAGGTGCCCACCCGGGCCCCCTCGGGCAGCTCATCGAAGCTGGCGTAGTGGTTGGAGACGAAGGCATCGGTGGCCTCGGCGCCGGCCAGGATCACCGAGAGGCCAAGCCCCTCGGGGAAGTGCATGGGCACATCCTTCATGGAGTGCACGGCGATATCGGCGCGGCCGTCGAGCATCGACTCCTCGAGCTCCTTCACGAAGAGCCCCTTGCCGCCCACCTTGGCCAGCGGGGTATCGAGGATCTTGTCACCGCGGGTGGACATGGCCACCAGCTCCACCTCGAGGCCGGGATGGAGGGCCAGCAGGCGATCGCGGACATGTTCGGCCTGCCACATGGCCAGTTGACTCTTGCGCGTGGCGATACGCAGCTTGGTGATGGCTTGCACGAAGTTCTCCCTGTACCGGTTTCCTCGCTGGCGGCGAGCCAGCGCCGACACCCGGTGAAGTTGGCATGCGTGACGCACGGTTACCCTCATCATAAAGCACGCGGCCAAGGAGGAAAAATCCACGCCCCGGGCGGCCAGGCGCCCCTCGCCTGCCTCGGCGACTCTGGTACACTCCTGCCATGTCGCGCCTGCCGCCGCGAGACCGGCGGCCGCGGGGGGCCCTCGCCCCCAGCCAACCGCAACCCGTCATGCAGGATCCCAAGCCGATGACCTCGAACTCTTCCAGCCCCGGCACCAACCAGTCCTGGGGGGGCCGCTTCAGCGAGCCCACCGACGCCTTCGTCGCCCGCTTCACCGCTTCGGAGGCCTTCGACCGCCGCCTGGCCTTCCACGACATCCAGGGCTCCATCGCCCACGCCACCATGCTGGCCCGGGTCGGCGTGCTCGAGGAGGCCGAGCGCGACGCCATCATCGCGGGGCTCGACGAGGTGCGCGGCGAGATCGAGCGCGGCGAGTTCCCGTGGTCCGTGGAGCTCGAGGACGTGCACATGAACATCGAGGCACGGCTGACCGCGAAGATCGGCATCACCGGCAAGAAGCTGCATACCGGTCGCTCGCGCAACGACCAGGTGGCCACCGATATCCGCCTCTTCCTGCGTGACGAGATCGACCAGGTGGCCATGGAGCTGGCCCGCCTGCGCGAAGGGCTGATCGAGCTCGCCGACCGCGAGGCCGACACCATCATGCCCGGGTTCACCCACCTGCAGACCGCCCAGCCGGTGACCTTCGGCCACCACCTGCTGGCCTGGCAGGAGATGCTGGCCCGGGATCACGAGCGGCTTCTCGACTGCCGCAAGCGGGTCAACGTGATGCCGCTGGGCGCCGCCGCGCTGGCCGGCACCACCTACCCCATCGACCGGCATGTCACCGCCGAGCTGCTGGGCTTCGAGCGCCCCGCCGAGAACAGCCTCGACGCGGTCAGCGATCGCGACTTCGCCATCGAGTTCACCGCCTTCGCCAGCCTGCTGCTGATGCACATGTCGCGCATGAGCGAGGAGCTGGTGCTGTGGACCAGCGCCCAGTTCGACTTCATCGACCTGCCCGACCGCTTCTGCACCGGCTCATCCATCATGCCGCAGAAGAAGAACCCCGACGTGCCGGAGCTGGTGCGCGGCAAGTCCGGCCGCGTCTACGGCCACCTGATGGGCCTGCTGACCCTGATGAAGTCCCAGCCGCTGGCCTACAACAAGGACAACCAGGAGGACAAGGAGCCGCTGTTCGACGCCGTGGACACGGTCAAGGACTGCCTCAAGGCCTTCGCCGACATGATCCCCGCCATCGAGCCGAAGAAGGCCAGCATGGCCGAGGCGGCCCGCCGCGGCTTCTCCACCGCTACCGACCTGGCCGACTACCTGGTGCGCAAGGGGGTGGCCTTCCGCGACGCCCACGAGATCGTCGGCGAGTCGGTGGCCTTCGGCATCCGCGAAGGCAAGGACCTCTCCGAGATGACCCTCGACGAGCTCCGGCAGTTCTCCGACACCATAGAGCAGGACGTCTTCGAAGTGCTGACCCTGGAGGGCTCGGTAGCCGCCCGCAACCATATCGGCGGCACCGCCCCCGACCAGGTACGCGCCGCCGCCCAGCGGGCCCGCGAGGCCCTCGCTGCCCTGACAGGAGGTGCCTGATGGCCCGACTTGCCGTCCCGGCGCTCGGCCTGGCACTGATCCTGGGGCTCGCCGGCTGTGGCCAGAAGGGGCCGCTCTACCTGCCCGATGACGAGCAGGCCGCCGAGCAGTACGGCCCCCGCGATGACCAGCAGGGTGAAGAGCAGAGCGAGCAGGACAGCACCGAGCGGGACGATACCGAACCCCGGGGGGACGAGGAGTAGCCATGGACCACTTCAACTACCACGACGGCGTGCTCTACGGCGAGGAGGTCCCGCTGACCCGCATCGCCGAGGAGTTCGGCACGCCCTGCTACGTCTACTCCAAGGCCACCCTGGCGCGCCACTTCCGCGCCTACACCGAGGCGCTGGGCAGCCATCCGCACCTGATCTGCTATGCGGTCAAGGCCAACTCCAATCTGGCGGTGCTGGGGCTGCTGGCCCGCCTGGGCGCCGGCTTCGACATCGTCTCGATGGGCGAACTGGAGCGGGTGCTGGCCGCCGGCGGCGACCCGGCCAAGGTGGTGTTCTCCGGCGTGGCCAAGCAGGAGGCCGAGATGGCCCGGGCGCTGGAAGTGGGCATCAAGTGCTTCAACGTGGAGTCGCGCCCCGAGCTCGAGCGCCTCGACGCCGTGGCCGGCCGGCTCGGCAAGGTCGCCCCGGTGTCGCTGCGGGTCAACCCGGACGTCGACGCCGGCACCCACCCCTATATCTCCACCGGGCTCAAGGACAACAAGTTCGGCATCCCGGTGGACGAGGCGCTGGCGGTCTACGAGCTGGCCGCCGAGCTCCCCAACGTGCGCATCACCGGCCTGGACTGCCATATCGGCTCCCAGCTCACCGAGCTCTCGCCCTTCCTGGACGCCCTGGACCGCCTGCTGGTGCTGCTCGAGACCCTGCGCGAGCGCGGCATCGAGGTGGAGCACCTGGACCTGGGCGGTGGCCTCGGCGTGCCCTACCGTGACGAGCATCCGCCGGCGCCCTTCGACTACGCCACCGCCCTGCTCGAGCGGCTCTCGAGCTGGCCCGGCAGCGAGCGCCTGACCCTGCTCTTCGAGCCGGGCCGCTCCATCGCCGCCAATGCCGGGGTGCTGCTGACCCGGGTGGAGTTCCTCAAGCCCGGCGAGACCAAGAACTTCGCCATCGTCGACGCCGCCATGAACGACCTGATCCGTCCCGCGCTCTACCAGGCCTGGCAGGCGATCCTGCCGGTGGACACGCGCCGTGCGCGGCAGAGCGCCACCTACGACGTGGTGGGCCCGGTCTGCGAGACCGGTGACTTCCTGGGCAAGGAGCGTGAGCTTGCCATCGCCCCCGGCGACCTGCTGGCGGTGCGCTCCGCCGGAGCCTATGGCTTCGTGATGGCCTCCAACTACAACAGCCGCCCGCGCCCCGCCGAGGTGATGGTGGATGGCGACCAGGCCCACCTGGTGCGTCGTCGCGAACGCCTCGAGGAGCTGTGGGCGGGCGAGTCCCTGCTGCCGGAAGAGCCGCTGCCGGAGGGAGCGCGCTGATGCTGCTGCACTTCACCAAGATGCATGGCCTCGGCAACGACTTCATGATGGTCGACCTGGTGACCCAGCGCGCCCACTTCACCGACGCCCAGGTGCGCCGCCTGGCCAACCGTCGCTTCGGTGTCGGCTTCGACCAGCTGCTGGTGGTCGAGCCGCCCCGGGACCCGGACATGGACTTCCGCTATCGCATCTACAACGCCGACGGCAGCGAGGTGGAGAACTGCGGCAACGGCGCGCGCTGCTTCGCCCGCTTCGTGCGCGACCAGCGCCTGACCCACAAGCGCGAGATCCACGTGGAGACCGCCGGCGGCCCCCTGGTGCTGAAGGTGGAGGACGACGGCCGTATCCGGGTCGACATGGGCGAGCCGCGCTTCGCCCCCGAGGCCCTGCCCTTCACCCCCGAGCCCTTCGAGGCGACCGAGGACCGCGTACTGCACGCCCTGGACGTCGACGGCGAGCGCCTCGAGGTGGGTGTGGTCTCCATGGGCAACCCCCATGCGGTGCTGCGGGTCGACGACGTCGACACGGCTCCCGTCGAGCGTCTGGGGCCGGCCATCGAGGCCCACCCGCGCTTCCCGAGACGCGTCAACGCCGGCTTCATGCAGGTCGTGTCGGCGCACGAGGTCCGCCTGCGCGTCTACGAGCGAGGCAGCGGCGAAACCCTGGCCTGCGGCACCGGCGCCTGCGCCGCGGTGGCCAGCGGCATCCGCCAGGGAGTGCTGGAGAGCCCGGTCAACGTGCATCTGCCGGGGGGCGAGCTGACCATCGAGTGGGCCGGCCCTGGCTACCCCCTGTTCATGACCGGCCCCGCCGAGCGCGTCTTCGATGGCCGCCTGGTGCTTTACTGAGAGAGCTAACCCGATTTCGCGACCCCGCGAGGAGATGGCATGTCACGAGCCGCCCCAGAACCGCGCAAGACCCTCGACCCGGACCGGGTCGCCGAATGGCTGGCCACCCATCCCGACTTCTTCGTCGGCCGCGAAGGCCTGCTGCAGCAGCTCAAGGTGCCCCACCCCGAGGCGCGCGGCGCCACCTCGCTGCTCGAGCGCCTGGTCCACGACCTGAGAACCCGCGCCGAGCAGGCCGAGTGGCGCCTGGAGCAGCTGCTGGAGTCGGCGCGTCACAACGAGGCCCAGTACCGGCGCACCCGCGAGCTGGTGCTGGCGCTGGTAGAGGCTCAGGACCGCGACGCCCTGGGGCAGGCGCTGGCCACCCACCTCGCCGAGCACTTCGCCACGCCCGCGGTGGCGTTGTGGTGCCCGGCCAGCCTCTCCGATGCCGAACCGCACCCGCCCCAGGCCCCACGCCAGGTGCTCGACGAGCATGCCGGGTCACGCTTGGCGGCGCTGCTGGACGGCCGCACCAGCCGCTGTACCCGACTGACACCTACCGACTGGAAGCGCCTGCTGCCTCACACCAGCGCACCGCGTCGCTCGGGCTCCTGCGCCATCACCCGGCTGAGCCTGGGCGAGCCGCTGGGGTACCTGGTGCTGGCCAGCCCCGATCCCGATCACTTCCGGGCCAGCATGGACACCCTGTTCACCGAATATGTGGGCGACGTGGTGGCACGGCTGCTGATACGCCTCGGCCCCGAGCATGCCTAGCCCCGGACCGCTCGCCGCCGAGGTGGAGGCCTTCCTGGCCAGGCTCGCGCGCACCGCCAGTCTCGCCACCCTGGACGCCTACCGGCGCGACCTGACCCGCCTGCTCGACTTCCTGGAGGAGCAGGAGGTGACGGCATGGCGCCAGTTGGATGCCGGCCTGCTGAGGCGCTTCCTGGGCGGCGAGCGGGCCCGGGGCCTGGCGCCACGCAGCCTGGCCCGGCGCCGCTCGGCCTGCTCGCGCCTGGCCGACCACCTGCTCGCCACGGGCCACCTCGATCACAACCCGGTGGCATTGGTGCGCAGCCCGCGTCAGCCCCGCCACCTGCCACGCCCGGTGGATGTGGATCGCCTGGCGAACTTCCTGGATACGCCCCACGACGGCTCCCCCCTGGCGGTGCGCGACCAGGCGATGCTCGAACTCTTCTACTCCAGCGGCCTGCGCCTGGCGGAGCTGGCGGGGCTCGACCTCGACGACCTGCGCGACGAGCGGGTACGGGTGCTGGGCAAGGGCGGCAAGCCGCGCCAGGTTCCGGTGGGATCGCGTGCCCGCCAGGCGCTGCAGGCCTGGACCGGTGTGCGCGCGGCCATGGCCGCCCCCGGCGAGACCGCCCTTTTCGTGGGTAAGCGCGGTACCCGGCTGGGTCATCGCGCCATCCAGCAGCGCCTGGCGCTGATCGCCAGGCGCCGCGGGCTCGACGAACACCTCCACCCCCACCGCCTGCGCCACTCCTTCGCCAGTCACCTGCTGGAGTCGAGCCAGGACCTGCGCGCCGTCCAGGAGCTGCTGGGCCACGCCAACCTCTCCACCACCCAGGTCTATACCCACCTCGACTGGCAGCACCTGGCGGCCAGCTACGATGCCGCCCACCCCCGGGCGCGGCGTCGACACAACGACGAGACCCCGACATGAGCCTCGAGGCGATCACCTTCGACCTGGACGACACCCTGTGGGACAACGGCGGCGTGATGACGCGCACCGAGCAGGGCCACTACGCCTGGCTCGACGCGGCGCTGGCCGAGCAGGCGGCCGAGGCCTCCAGCGGCCGCTTCGCCGCGCGCTTCCCGCTGGAGGCCTTCGTGGCGCGCCGCCAGGCCCTGGCCACCGCCCATCCGCCACGGCGCGGCGACTTCACCTGGCTGCGCCGACGGGCGCTGGCCGAGCTGCTGGGGGAGTACGGGCTGACGAATGAACACGCCGAACACTGGGCGGACCGGGCCATGGAGCGCTTCATGGCGCTCAGGCACGAGGTGGAACCGCACCCTGAGGTGGAGACGCTGCTCGAGGCGCTGGGACGACGTTACCGGCTGGCCAGCATCACCAACGGCAACGTCGAGGTCACGCGCCTGCCGCTGGGCCGCCACTTCCCGGTGGCCGTCGCCGCCGGTGAGCTGCTCGCCCCCAAGCCCGACCCGCGCCCCTTCCTGCTGGCGATGTCACGCCTGGGCGTACACCCCGCGCGAGCACTCCACGTGGGCGACTCCTGGGAGGAGGATGCCCTGCCCGCCCGTCGCCTGGGCATGCGCGCGGCGTGGATCGGCCCCGACGACCGCCCGATGCCCCAGGGCATCCACCGCCTGGCCCATGTGCGCGAGCTGCCGGAGCTGATTCGCTGGCTGGAAGCACGGAGCTGACCCCCGGCAAGGAGCGCCGTGGACCCCGGCAAGGAGCGCCGTGGACAAGCCGAAGAAGGCCGTCCACGGGAAAGCTCCGACCGAAAGTTACGCTTCTGTGGGCCCCAGCAGCCAGGCATCCAGGCGCGCCTCGAGCTCCTCGATACCCTGCCCCTTGAGTGACGAGAAGAGCTGGATACTCACCAGGTCCTCCCACTCGCGCAGCCGCGAACGCACCTGCTGCAGGGCGCTCGCCGCGGGGCCGCGCTTGAGCTTGTCGGCCTTGGTCAACAGGATATGCACCGGCATCTCCTGGGCATCGGCCCAGCCGAGCATGGTCTGGTCGAACTCGGACAGCGGGTGGCGCACATCCATCACCAGCACCAGGCCCTTGAGCGAGGCGCGGCGCTGCAGGTAGTCGGAGAGGTGGCGCTGCCACTCCAGCTTGACCGACTCGGGCACCTTGGCGTATCCATAGCCGGGCAGGTCCACCAGGCGTTGGTCGAGGTTGTCACCCAGCGAGAAGAAGTTGATCAGCTGAGTCCGCCCAGGCGTCTTGGAGATCCTCGCCAGCGCATTCTGCCGGGTCAAGGTATTGATTGCGCTTGATTTTCCCGCATTCGAGCGGCCGGCGAAGGCCACCTCGGCACCGTCGTCCGCCGGGCACTTGGCCAGGGTCGGAGCGCTGATAAGGAAGCGGGCGGTCTGGTAGTTGAGTCGCGCCATGGGCAAGAATTCCTGACATTGATCAAGGGCCTGGCGGCTTGCATTCCCGCCGGCGGGGTGATTCGGTATAATACAGTGTCTTTTGTCTGCGACCCGGGGCACGCTAGTGTACCACCGCGCCCACGACGTCCGCGATTGGCCCGCTCGATAACCCATAGGCTGGCCGGCGTCGCGATCCGGGCGACACCCAGGGTACGTACCGGTCAACAACGTAACGGCATAGTGGATTAGCGATGAGAAAGTTACTGGCAAGCCTGGCAATCACCATGGGCGCCGTCGGCGCCGCCCACGCAGACCTCGAGGCCGATGCCGATGCGGCAGCCGGTCGCGACAAGGCCGCCGCCTGTGCGGCATGTCACGGCCAGGAGGGCATCAGTCCCACCGGCGCCTTCCCCAACCTGGCGGGTCAGCAGGCCTCCTACCTGGCCAAGCAGATCATGGACATCCGCGACGGCAATCGCGTGGTGCCGCAGATGGCCGGCCAGGTCGACAACTTCTCCGACCAGGACGCCTGGGACGTAGCCAAGTTCTATGCCGACAAGGACGCGGCCCTGGGCCAGGCGGATCCCGACGAGCTGCTGGTCGAGCGCGGTCGCGAACTGTATCGCGCCGGCGACATGGCCAAGGGCATCCCGGCCTGCGCCGCCTGCCACACCCCCACCGGCCAGGGCATCGGCACCGCCGTCTACCCGGCGCTCTCCGGCCAGCATCCCGAGTACACCCTGGCCACCCTGCAGGCCTTCGCCTCCGGCGAGCGGGCCAATGATCCGGCCAACATCATGCGCGACATCGCCAGCAAGATGAGCGATGCCGACATGGAGGCCGTGGCCAACTACGTGCTGGGCCTGCACTGAGACCGTCTCGGTCAGCGCATCTGCACACAGTCGGGGCGGCCTTCGGGCCGCCCCTGGCATATTTGCCGTAGCGTGCGTGGGGAACCCGAGCCCGACGACGCGCTCAAAGGCAGCGACACCCGGCCCGCCGGGACGCGATTCATCCCAAGGAGAGAGATGCCCATGTTGAAACCCCTGATGCTCGTGCTCGCCGGCCTCGCCCTGCCGGGCCTGGCCTCGGCCCAGAACCTGGTCGAGGGTGAGCACTACGAGGTGCTGCCCGAGCCGGTGGAGACCCGCGTGGACGAGGGCCAGATCGAGGTCACCGAGGCCTTCTGGTACGGCTGCCCCCACTGCTACAACCTCGAGGAGCCGCTCAACGCCTGGGTCGCCGAGCTTCCCGACGACGTCAGCTTCCAGCGTATGCCGGCCACCATGGGCGGCGACTGGAACCAGCACGCCCTGGCCTTCTACGCCGCCGAGGAGCTGGGCATCCTCGAAGCCATCCATGACGACTTCTTCCACGCCATTCACGAGGAGGGCCGCAGCCTGACCGGGAATGCCGAGATCGCCGAGTTCTTCAGCGACTACGGCGTGAGCGAGGAGGAGGCACAGCAGGCGCTGGGCTCCTTCGCGGTGAAGAGCCAGGTCAACCAGGCCAACTCCCGCATGCGCAAGATGCGCCTGATGGGCGTCCCGGCACTGATCGTCGACGGCCGCTACCTGGTCAGCCCGAGCAGCGCCGGCAGCCTGGCCAACATGCCACAGATCGCCGAGGCCCTGGTCGGGAAGGTCCGCGAGGAGCGTGAAGACTGAGATGTCTCACCTGGCCGAGGCAAGGATGCCGCCCCTTGAGGGCGGCCATCTCAAGCTGCTCACCTTCAACCTGCAGGTGGGCATCCAGACGTCGGCCTACCACCACTACCTGACCCGCAGCTGGCAGCACCTGCTGCCTCATCCCCGGCGACAGCACCGCCTGGACATGGTCAGCGAGGTACTGGGGCGCTTCGACATCGTCGGCCTTCAGGAGGCCGACGGTGGCAGTTTCCGCTCCAGCCACGTCAACCAGGTGGAGTACCTCGCCACCCATGGCGGCTTCCCCCATCACTTCCAGCAGCTCAATCGCAATCTGGGCCGCATCGCCCAGCACAGCAACGGCCTGCTGTCGCGACTCCCTCCCGCCCGCATCGAGGAGCACCAGCTCCCCGGCACGCTACCCGGACGCGGCGCCATCCACGCCCGCTTCGGCGAGGGCCCCGACGCGCTACACCTGTTCGTCGCCCACCTGGCGCTGAGCCACCGAGGCCGGGTACGCCAGCTCGACTACCTCTCCGAGATCATCCAGCCGTTGCGCCATGTGGTGGTGATGGGCGACCTCAACTGTACCCCCGAGCAGCTCCACGGCCACCAGCGCTTCATCGCCGCGCTGCCGCTGCACCCGGTACGGCCGCCACTCAGCTATCCCTCCTGGCAGCCACGCCGTGCCCTGGACCATATCCTTCTCTCCAATTCCCTGGAGGCCGACGAGGTCCGCGTGCTCGACCACCTGTTCTCCGACCACCTGCCGATTGCCGTGGATATTCGCCTGCCGGCGGCTTGCCTGAAGGCCCTCACCCCACGCCTCAAGGACCACCAGGACTGACCGCGTTGGCCGCGGATAGGTGACGCTGGCCGGGGAATCGGCGAAGATGCGCCTCCGGATCAACTGGCAGCGGAGGAGACATGCCCCACCCTCGCCACCTGGGCCTGCTGAGGGGCCTCGACGCCGTGACCGACCTTGTCGGCCGCGCCACCGCCTGGCTGGTACTCGCCATGATGGCGGTGCAGTTCGCCATCGTGGTGATGCGTTACATCTTCGGCGTCCACAGCATCGCCCTGCAGGAGTCGGTGATGTACATGCACGCCATGGTATTCATGCTCGGGGCCGCCTGGACCCTGCGCCATGACGCCCATGTGCGCGTCGATATCTTCTATCGCAAGCGCTCGCCTCGGGGTCGCGCCTCCACCGACCTGTTCGGCACCCTCTTCCTGCTGCTTCCGGTCACTCTGTATATCCTGCTCGGCAGCTTCGGCTATGTCAGCAGCAGCTGGGCCATCCTCGAGCGCTCCCCGGATGGCGGCATCCCCGCGGTGTTCCTGCTCAAGAGCCTGATCCTGGTGATGGCGGCCCTGCTGCTGCTGCAGGGCATCGCCCAGCTGATCCGCCAGACGCTGATCCTCAAGGGTCGCCTCTCCTCCGATACGCCGACCCACGAGGAGAAGCTGTAATGCTCGCGACGCTGCTCGAACTGATGCCCCTGGTGCTGTTTGCCACCATCTGCGGCGTGCTGATGCTCGGCTATCCAGTGGCACTGTCGCTGGCGGGCACCGCCCTGATCTTCGCCGGTCTGGGCTTCGCGCTGACCCACCTGGGGGTTCCCGTCCCCTTCGAGGCCGGTTACCTCAGCGCCATGCCCAATCGCCTCTACGGCATCATGACCAACCAGACCCTGCTGGCGGTGCCGCTGTTCGTGCTGATGGGAGTGCTGCTGGAGAAGTCGCGGGTCGCCGAGACCCTGCTCGACGCCATGGCCCTGGCCTTCGGCTCGCTGCGCGGCGGGCTGGGCATCGCGGTGGTGATGGTCGGCATGCTGCTGGCCGCCTCCACCGGCATCGTCGGCGCCACCGTGGTGACCATGGGGCTGCTGTCGCTGCCCACCATGCTCAAGCGCGGCTACTCCGCCTCGCTGGCCACCGGCACCATCTGTGCCACTGGTACCCTGGGCCAGATCATCCCGCCCTCCATCGCCCTGGTACTGCTCGGCGACGTGCTCTCCAACGCCTACCAGCAGGCCCAGCTGGCGATGGGCGTATGGAGCCCCAGGACCCTCTCGGTGGGCGACCTCTTCATCGGTGCGCTCGTCCCGGGCGTGCTGCTGGTGGCCGCCTATATCGTCTACGTGATCCTGACTGCCTGGCTGCGCCCCAGCGTGGCCCCGCCGGTGGACCGACAGGCACTGATGGAGGAGCTCGGCCACCGCGGCAGCCTCTGGCCACTGCTGCTCAAGGGGCTGCTGCCGCCGGTGCTGCTGATCGTGGCCGTGCTGGGCTCGATCCTCGGCGGCTTCGCCACGCCTACCGAGGCCTCGGCGGTGGGCGCCGCCGGCGCCTTCCTGCTGGCCCTGACCAACCGCCGTCTGAACCTTCGCATGCTGCGCGAGGTGGTCCACTCCACCGCCCAGGTCACCAGCATGGTGTTCCTGATCCTGATCGGCGCCGCGCTCTTCTCGCTGGTATTCCGCGCCTTCGGTGGCGAGGAGCTGGTCATCGAGCTGTTCGAGTCGCTGCCCGGCGGCGTGGTGGGCGCCACCCTGGTGGTGATGCTGGTGATCTTCCTGCTCGGTTTCATCCTCGACTTCATCGAGATCACCTTCGTGGTGGTGCCCATCGTCGGGCCGGTGCTGCTGGCCATGGGGCTCGACCCCATCTGGCTGGGGATCATGATCGCTGTGAACCTGCAGACCTCGTTCCTGACACCGCCCTTCGGCTTCGCGCTCTTCTACCTGCGTGGGGTAACGCCCGAGTCGGTACCCACCTCGGCGATCTACCGCGGGGTGCTGCCCTTCATCCTGATCCAGCTCGGCATGCTGGGGGCGCTGGCGCTGTTCCCGGGGCTGGCCACCTGGCTGCCCGGGGTGCTCTAGCCACGCGCGGCGAGCTACTGGCAGAGCGGCGCCAGCCACGCCTCGGCGAGCCACAGCACCAGCGCATAGCGCGCCGCCTTGGCCACGCCGATCAGCAGGATGGCCCGCCACCAGGGCAACCGGAAGAGGCCGGCCAGCACGGTGAGCGGGTCGCCCACCACCGGCACCCAGGAGGCCAGCAGGCTCCACTCGCCGAAGCGGAGGTACCAGCGCTCGGCCCGCGCCAGGCTCGCCGGCGAGGCGGGAAACCAGCGACGCCCCTGGAAATGGCGCGCATAGCGGCCCAGGGCCACGTTGACCAGGCTGCCCAGGGTGTTGCCGGCGGTGGCCACCGCCCACAGGGCGAGGGCGGGCTGTTCCAGACACCATAGCCGGGCCAGCCATACCTCGGAGCCTCCGGGCAGCAGGGTGGCGCTGGCCAGGGCCACCAGGAAGAGACTCAGCATGGCAGCACCCTCCGCCCCTGCAGTAGGCTGATGCAGTTCCGTTGATCCCATGAAGACATGACCGCGATGACCCTCCCCGACACGATTCCCAACGCCCTGACCATCGCCGGCTCCGATCCCAGCGGCGGCGCCGGCATCCAGGCCGACCTCAAGACCTTCTCGGCACTGGGCGCCTATGCTACCAGCGTGATCACCGCGCTGACCGCCCAGAACACCCGCGGCGTGGCCGGGGTACACCCGGTGCCCGCCGACTTCATCGCCGTCCAGCTCGAGACCCTGCTCGCGGACGTGCGCATCGATGCCGTCAAGATCGGCATGGTAGCCAGCCGCGAAGTGGCCGAGGTGATCCGCGACGCCCTGGCGCGACGCCGGCCGCGCTGGGTGGTGCTTGACCCGGTGATGGTGGCCAAGAGCGGCGACATCCTGGTCGACGACGCCGGCATCCGCGCGGTACGCGAGGTGCTGGTGCCGCTGGCCGACCTGGTGACCCCCAACCTGCCCGAGGCGGCGGTGCTGCTGGACACCCCGGCGCCGACCGACCGCGCCGGCATGCTGGCGATGGCCCCGGCGCTGCGTGAGCTGGGCGCCGGGGCCACCCTGCTCAAGGGCGGCCACCTGCACGGCGAGGCGTGCCCCGACCTGCTGATCACCGCCGAGGCGACCAGCTGGGTCGAGGGGGCGCGGGTCGACACCGCCAACCTCCACGGTACCGGCTGCACCCTCTCCTCGGCGATCGCCGCACGCCTCGCCCGAGGCGATGCCCTCGAGGAGGCGGTGGCCGCGGCCAAGCACTGGCTGGGGGCGGCGCTGGCCGCCAGCCGGCGGCTGGATGTGGGGCACGGCCACGGGCCGGTACACCACTTCCACGCCTGGTGGTAGTGGCCTTTCGCGCATCTCGCCTTGCAGGCCCGGCCGGCGCCTCCCATGCTGAAGGTCTACACCGCCGTGGCGCCACGCCAAGGAGCCGTCATGACCCCGACCCTGCTGTTTGCCTGCGACCTCTCGGCCGAGAACCGCGCCGCCTTCGCCAGGGCGGTGCGCCTGGCCGGTGAACAGGGCGCGCGTCTCGACGTCATCCACGTGCTCGACCCCTACCTGCCACGCCGCGTGCTCCACGACCTGGAGGAGGCCGTAGTGGCGGACATGCAGGCCACCCTCACCGATATCCGCGAGGATTACGCCCTGCCCGAGCCGCGGGTGCTGATGCAGACGGTCACCGGCTCCCCCTATGCCGAGATCATCCGCGAGGCCCACGAACGCGAGGTGGACATGATCGTGCTGGGGGCTCACCGCAAGCGCGGCCAGCCCGATCTGGTGGCCGGCACCACCCTGGCCCGGGTGCTGCGCAGCGCTCCCTGCCCGGTGCTCTCGGTGAGCCACACCGCCAGCCAGGGCTGGGAAGAGATCCTGCTGCCCATGGACTTCTCGCTCACCTCCCGCCACACCCTGCGCGAGACCCTGCGCCGCTTTCCCGACACCCGCCTGACCCTGCTCCACGCCTGGGATATCCCCGGTGAGCGCGAGCTCGGCTCCCGCGGCGACTTCGCCCGCTGGCGCGACCGCGAGGTGGCGCGCCTGCAGAGCCAGCTGGAGACCGAGGTGGAACGCCTGATGGCCGAGCTCGACGACGTGCCCGAGGTGGAACTGGTGCTGGAGCAGGGCGCGCCCCTGGAGGTGCTGATGAACCGCCTGCGTCGCCAGCCGCCCGACCTGCTGGCGCTGGGCAGCCGCGGCCAGCTGGGTCGCCATAGCCAGATCACGGAGTCGCTGCTGGCCGAGCCCCACTGCGACATCATGCTGTGTCGTGCCTGGTAGCGAGCAAATAAATAGACAGAACTTGTACATGGTGGCATTGTCTGCACAGGAAGATCCCCTTCCCCTGGAGGCACTGCCATGCATCTGTTTCCCCTTATCTCCCTGCTGGCGCTCATGCTGCTTGCCCCCTCGGCCAGCGCCCAGGCCAGCGAGCGCGTGGAGGTCAACGGCGCCCGCTTCACCACCCAGCTCGAGGTCGACGGCCAGCCCTTCCATCTGGTCGGCCACGGCCTGTTCCGTTACATGATCTGGGACGCCTATGCCGGGGCCTACTACCAGGCGCCGGAGAGCCGGACGCCCGCCCCCCTGGACGAGATCCCGCGGCGCCTGGAGCTGGAGTACTTCCACGCCATCGAGGCCGACGACTTCGCCGGCGTCACCCGCGACCGGGTCCGCGAGAACCTCGGCGAGGCCGGCTACCGCGAGCTGCTGGCGGGGCTCAACGCCTTCACCCGCGCCTACCGCAGCGTCGAGCCCGGTGACCGCTATGCCCTGACCTGGAGTGACGAGGAACTCAGCCTGGCACTGAACGACGAGGAGCTCTACCGGGGCGGAGACACGGCCCTGGCCGAGGCACTCTTCGCCATCTGGCTGGGTGCGTCGCCGCTCAAGGAGAACTTCCGTGACGCCCTGCTGGGGCGCGGCTGAGCCTCGCCGCGTGCTACCCTGCGCGCGTTCGAGATCGTCGGGAGACTCAGGATGAAGGCGTTGATCCAGCGCGTGACCCGCGCCAGCGTGGAGGTAGAGGGACGCACCGTGGGCGCCATCGACCACGGCCTGCTGGCCCTGGTCGGGGTAGAGAAGGGCGACGACGAGGCCGCCGTGGAGCGCCTGCTGCACAAGCTGCTGCACTACCGCGTGTTCAGCGATGCCGATGGCAAGATGAACCTCAATCTGCAGCAGGTCGATGGCGGCCTGCTGCTGGTCTCCCAGTTCACCCTGGCCGCGGATACCCGCAAGGGGCTGCGACCCAGCTTCTCAAGCGCTGCGCCGCCCGCCGAGGGCGACCGCCTCTTCCACCTCCTGCTGGCGCGCGCCGAGGCGGCCTGGCCGAAGGTCGCCAGCGGCGAGTTCGCCGCCGACATGCAGGTCACGCTGGTCAACGACGGGCCGGTGACCTTCCTGCTCGAAAGCTAGCCGCCCAGTTCGGCCTGCATCGCCTCGAGGGCCTCCTCGGCGGATAGCCACTCCGCCTCCAGGTCGTCGAGACGCGACTTGAGCTCGCCCTGGCGGGCCAGGGTCGTGGTGAGCTCCTCCTTGCGGGCGGAATCGGTGTAGAGCTCGGCATCACCCAGCAGCGCTTCCACCTCGGCGAGTTGTGACTGGACCTTGTCCATTGTCTGCTCGACGCGATCGCGCTGCTTCTTCAGCGGGCGCAGCTTCTCGCGCTGCTCGGCGGCGGCACGACGCGACGCCTTGCGATCCTCCTTCGGCGCGCCCTCCTCGACCTGGCGTTCCTCCTTGTCGCCGCGGGCCTCACGCCGCTCGCCCTCCAGGCGCGCCTTGAGCCACAGGCGATAGTCCTCCAGGTCGCCATCGAAGGGTTCCACCCGATGGTCGGCCACCCGCCAGAACTCGTCCACACTGGCGCGCAGCAGGTGGCGGTCGTGGGAGACGATGATCACCGTGCCCTCGAAGCCCGCCAGGGCCTCGGTCAGCGCCTCGCGCATCTCGAGATCCAGATGGTTGGTGGGCTCGTCGAGCAGCAGCAGGTTGGGCTTCTGCCAGGCCACCAGGGCCAGCGCCAGACGCGCCTTCTCGCCCCCCGAGAAGCGCCCCACCTCGCCGAACACATCGTTGCCCGGGAAGCCGAAGCCGCCCAGGAAGTTGCGGATCTCCTGGTCGCTGGCGGTGGGCGAGAGACGCTGCACATGCATGAAGGGGGTGGAGGCGAGATCCAGCCCCTCGAGCTGGTGCTGGGCGAAGTAGCCGACCTTGAGGTGCTCGCCGGCCACCCGCTTGCCGGCGAGCAGCGGCAGTTCACCGATCAGCGACTTGATCAGGGTCGACTTGCCGGCGCCGTTGGGACCCAGCAGGCCGATACGCTGCCCGGGCAGCAGCGTCAGCCTGACGTTGTCGAGCTGTACCGACTCATGGCCCGCCTCGTCGCGATAGCCCAGCCGCGCCTCGTCCAGCACCAGCAACGGGTGGGAGGTCTTCTCCGCGGCGGGCAGGGTGAAGTGAAAGGGCGAGTCGGCGTGAGCCACGGCGATATCGCCCATGCGCTCGAGCATCTTCAGACGGCTCTGGGCGGCGCGCGCCTTGGTGGCCTTGGCACGGAAGCGCGCCACGAAGCGCTCGATCTCCTCGCGTCGCGCCTGCTGCTTGGCGGCCTCGGCCTGCTGCAGGGCCAGCTTCTCGGCCCGGGTGCGCTCGAAGGTGGTGTAGTTGCCGCGATAGAGCACCAGCGAGCGGCGATCGAAGTGCACGATGCAGTCGCACACCGCATCCAGGAAGTCACGGTCGTGGGAGATCAGCAGCAGCGTGCCGGGATAGCGCGTCAGCCACTGCTCCAGCCACAGCAAGGCGTCGAGGTCGAGGTGGTTGGTGGGCTCGTCGAGCAGCAGCAGATCAGAGGGCATGAACAGGGTGCGTGCCAGGTTGACGCGCATCCGCCAGCCGCCGGAGAAGGATGCCAGGGGGCGATCGAGGTCGGCCTGCGAAAAGCCCAGGCCCACCAGCAGCTGGGCGGCCCTGGCCGGGGCGCTGTAGCCGTCGAGTGCCTCGATGACACCGTGCAGCTCCGCCTCGCGATGGTCGTCGCCCGCCTCCCTGGCGGCCTCCAGGGCCGCCTCGGCCCGACGCAGCTCGGCATGGCCGTCAAGGACGTGATCGAGCAACGAGCGGTCCAGCGCCTCCACCTCCTGGGCCATATGGGCGATGCGCTGGCCGCCACTCATCTCGACCTCGCCACGATCCGGCGCCAGCTCGCCGAGCAGCAGCTTGAACAGGCTCGACTTGCCGGCCCCGTTGGGGCCGACGATGCCCGCCTTGTGGCCGGCGTGCAGGGTGAGGTCGGCGCCCTCCAGCAGGGCCTGGGTGCCGCGTTGCAGGGAAACTTGGCGCAGTGCGATCATGCGGGCTCCACGAGGATGCGGCCGCCGCTCGACGCGGCGACGAAAAAACCATGACCGACGATTCTACCGAAATGCTGGCCGCCTTGCGGTGCCGACTCGCCGAGTCGCCACTCTGGCCCTTCGCCCTGGCGCTCTATGCACGCCCGGGCGTCGAGGCCGCCTGCCTGCAACTGCAGGATGAGGCAGGCGTCGACGTCTGCGAGCTGCTGTGGCGCTGTTGGCTGCTGCACCACGGCGCCATCCCGGAGCCGGGCAGCGAGACGGCCCTCGCGAAGGTGCGCCGCTGGCAGCGCGAGATCACCACCCCGCTGCGGCGGCTGCGCCGCGAGCTCAAGGCTGCCGCCGCCGAGCACCATGGCGTGGCCCAGCTGCGCGAGACCCTCAAGCGGGCCGAGCTGCAGGCCGAGCGCGAGACGCTCGCCCGCCTGCAGGCCGTGGCGATGACCGGGCCGCTGCGCCCGCTCGCTGCGGGCGACCCGGCGCCGCAGGAACTTCTTTCGAATGTCCTGCAACTGAAGAAAAAAGCCCATCTTTCAACGCTCAATAGCCTGGTGATGCGCCTTGACCCTCCCCGGGGCCCACGCTAGCCTGAAAATCAGCCGTGTGAATGTGAATTCACCAGATGCCGCGTGGCGAGCGCTTGCGCCGCCCCGGGCAAAACCTGCAGAGGGACCACAAGAATGAAGTCACACAAGCTGTTGACCACCGCCGGTATCGGCGCACTGATGTTCGGCATGACCTCCGCCGCCATGGCAGACAACTGGCGCTACGCCCACGAGGAGTACGAAGGCGACGTGCAGGACGTCTTCGCCGTGGCCTTCAAGGAGTATGTCGAGGAGAACTCCGACCACAGCGTGCAGATCTACCGCTTCGGCGAGCTGGGCGAGTCCGACGACATCATGGAGCAGACCCAGAACGGCATCCTGCAGTTCGTCAACCAGTCGCCGGGCTTCACCGGCTCGCTGATCCCGTCGGCACAGATCTTCTTCATCCCCTATCTGCTGCCCACCGAGATGGAGACGGTGCTCGAGTTCTTCGACGAGAGCAAGGCCATCAACGAGATGTTCCCGGAGCTCTACGCCGAGCAGGGCCTGGAGCTGCTCAAGATGTACCCCGAGGGCGAGATGGTGATCACCACCGACGAGCCCATCGAATCCGTGGATGACTTCCAGAACAAGAAGATCCGCGTGATGACCAACCCGCTGCTCTCCGAGACCTACAACGCCTTCGGCGCGACGCCCACGCCGCTGCCCTGGGGTGAGGTCTACGGCGGCCTGCAGACCGGCATCCTCGACGGCCAGGAGAACCCCATCTTCTGGATCGAGTCCGGTGGCCTCTATGAGGTCTCCCCGCACCTGACCTTTACCGGCCACGGCTGGTTCACCACCGCCATGATGGCCAACCAGGACTTCTTCGAGGGTCTCTCCGACGAAGACAAGGAACTCGTACGCGAAGCCTCCGGTGCGGCCTACGACCACACCATCGAGCATATCCAGGGCCTGGCCGAGGAGTCGCTCAACAAGATCACGGAAGCCTGCGACAACTGCACCGTCACCCGCCTGGATGACGAGCAGATCGCCAAGCTCAAGGAGCAGGCACCGCAGGTCGAGGAGAAGTTCGTCGAGATGGCCGGCGAGCAGGGCCAGGAGCTGCTCGAGCAGTTCAAGGCTGACCTCGAGGCCGTGACCTCCGACGAGGAGTAATTCGCTTCCCGTCGCCATGACAGGGGGTGGCCCATAGCGGGTCACCCCCTTGTTCGTTGCGTGCACCCAGCGTTGACCCTCAGACCACACTAGCGGGCTCACGGGCCGTATCCTGACAGTCGAGAAGCCGTTGCTTGATACACGGCCAACAACCCACTGCATGCTGAAGGGAGTGCAGCCATGACAGATGAAGAAGCCGAAAACGCCTATCGCTCGGGCCTGCCCGGCCCGCTGGGCGTCATCGATACCCTGATCAGCAAGCTGGAGGCGGTGCTGCTGGCCATGGGCGTGCTGCTGATGGCCATCAACACCATCGCCAACGTCATCGCCCGCTTCGTGCTCGGCGACAGCATCTTCTTTACCGGCGAGATCAACCGCATCCTGATCATCATGATCACCTTCGCCGGCATCGGCTATGCGGCGCGCCACGGCCGCCACATCCGCATGTCGGCCATCTACGATGCGCTGCCGGTGGGCGGCCGCCGTGCCCTGATGATCTTCATCGCCCTGTTCACCTCGCTGGTGATGTTCTTCCTGCTCTACTACTCGCTCATCTATATCCTCGACCTCCAGTCCAAGGGTCGGGTACTGCCGGCACTGGGCTTTCCGATCTGGCTGATCTATGTCTGGGCGCCACTGGGCTTTTTGATCACCGGCATCCAGTACCTGCTCACCGCCATCAAGAACATGACCTCAAGGGATGTCTACCTGTCGACCGGCGTGGTCGATGGCTACAAGGACACGGAAACGGAAGTCTGACGCAGGGCGCTACGCTCGGGGGAACGCACTATGACCACAATAATGGTTTGCACCATGATCGCCCTGCTGTTGCTGGGCTTTCCGATGATGATCCCGCTGATCACCGCCGCGGTGATCGGCTTCTTCATGATGTTCAACGGCCTGGGGCAGATGGATACCCTGATCCAGCAGATGATGGCCGGTATCCGGCCCGCGTCGCTGATCGCGGTGCCGATGTTCATCCTCGCCGCCGACATCATGACCCGCGGCCAGTCGGCCGACCGCCTGATCGCCATGGTGATGTCCTTCATCGGCCATATAAAGGGTGGCCTGGCGGTCTCCACCGCCACCTCCTGCACCCTGTTCGGCGCCGTCTCGGGCTCTACCCAGGCCACCGTGGTGGCGGTGGGCTCGCCCCTGCGGCCCAAGATGCTAAAGGCCGGCTACTCCGACTCCTTCACCCTGGCGCTGATCATCAACGCCAGCGATATCGCCTTCTTGATCCCGCCGAGCATCGGCATGATCATCTACGGGGTCATCTCCGAGACCTCCATCGCCGAACTGTTCATCGCCGGCATCGGCCCGGGGCTGATGATCCTGGCCATGTTTTCCGCCTACTGTATCGCCTACGCCGTGATCCGCGACGTTCCCACCGAGGCCCGGGCGAACTGGAGTGAACGCCTCACCGCGGTGCGCCAGGCGCTGTGGCCGCTGGGTTTCCCGGTGATCATCGTCGGCGGCATCTACGGCGGCGTCTTCAGCCCCACCGAGGCCGCGGCGGCCTGCGTGCTCTACGCGGTCTTCCTGGAATTCGTCATCTTCCGTTCGCTGAAAATGCAGCATATCTACGCCATCGCCAAGTCCACCGGCCTGATCACCGCGGTGGTGTTCATCCTGGTAGCGGCGGGCAACGGCTTCTCCTGGATCATCTCCTTCGCGCAGATTCCCCAGGCGATCCTGGAGGCCGTGGGCATCAACGAGGCCGGACCTACCGGCGTGCTGATCGCGATCTGCATCTCCTTCTTCGTGGCCTGCATGTTCGTCGATCCCATCGTGGTGATCCTGGTGCTGACGCCGATCTTCGCCCCGGCGATCGCCGCTACCGGCCTCGATCCGGTGCTGGTGGGTATCCTGATCACCCTGCAGGTCGCCATCGGCTCGGCCACGCCACCCTTCGGCTGTGACATCTTCACCGCCATCGCGATCTTCAAGCGCCCCTACCTGGACGTGATCAAGGGCACGCCACCCTTCATCTTCATGCTGGTACTGGCCGCGGCGCTGCTGATCATGTTCCCGCAGATCGCCCTGTTCCTGCGCGACGTGGCGTTCAACTGATCCAAGGAGAGTGAACCATGTTCAATCGGATCCTGGTCCCGGTGGATGGCTCCAAGGGCGCGCTCAAGGCACTCGAGAAGGGCGTGGGGCTGCAGCTGCTGACCGGAGCGGAGCTCTACCTGCTGTGCGTGTTCAAGCACCACAGCCTGCTCGAGGCATCGCTCTCCATGGTGCGCCCCGACAAGCTGGAGATACCCGACGACGCCCTCAAGGAGTACGCCACCGAGATCGCCGTGCATGCCAAGAACCAGGCCATCGAGATGGGAGTGCCGGCCGACAAGCTGCGCGCCTTCGTCAAGGGCGGGCGTCCCTCGCGTACCATCGTGCGCTTCGCCCGCAAGCGCGAGTGCGACCTGATCGTGATCGGCGCCCAGGGCACCAACGGCGACAAGAGCCTGCTGCTGGGCAGCGTCTCCCAGCGCGTGGCGGGCTCTGCCCACTGCCCCACCC